>NZ_JAEQDE010000143.1:0-12483 GCF_020737865.1 Microcoleus sp. PH2017_35_SFW_U_B | reverse complement strand
TCTATCTGGGAGTCAATTTATACCCAGGCTTTTATTGAGTATGAGACTGACTATCGTCTGAGAGATTGGACAGGAAGTCCAGACGGGGAGCGGGGCGAACTGAGACGGCAGATAGTCACGAAGGCGTTGTCGCTGCTAGCACAGCAGATGGGACGGAATGTGGCAATTGATTTAGAGAAATGGGTCAGGTTTCACGAATGCTGTCCTGAAGCCGAAAGAGCGATGACAGAGTGGCAAATTACTCTTAGGTATGCCTATATTTCGCCAAAGTCCCGTCGTTATCCTCGAAAAGTTCCTCCACCCGCCGTCTTAGAGCCAATATTACCAGAGATTTCTGAACTGGTAGCTTTGGCTCGCAGAACCGAGATTAAGGACGCTTTGAAGCGTGTCGCTCCGCCCCCCCCATACGAGCAGATCCCCTACGAATATATGGAGCATTGTTATGAAGAGTTAATGCTATCTCAGGTAATCGATCGATCGCTGACTTTGAAAGCTTTGCAAACAATTGCCTCTAAACTCAACGACACGGAACGTTCAGAAGTGGCGATGTGGGCGGAGATTCAAGCTCGGACTATGAGTAGATATGGTAAACCAGAGAATCTGTGTGGAGATAAGTATTTGCAAGTTGAACTACCTTGCTTTGATGTTCCATCATTACTTGACTTTTCTGCTTTGTGCGGGCGAGACGCCTACCCCACAAGAACTTCATCAAATTTTGACTGTAAAGTTTAAATGCAGAACAGCTTAATACAGTGTTTTATGGGTAGGAGCGGGGGTAGCAGGAGCTGTTCTGATCGCATTAGAAATAATTGCAAGGCTTCTGGGGTTAGAGTTACGTTTTAGGCCTTGATAGACACGATCATTTATGACAAAACAAAACTGTTTGGAACTTGATTTTTCTTGGAAAGATGGGGAAAGCTCGGAGTATTTGGAAGCTTTGTCTTTACCCACTTTACCGTGGGCGGCTCCTTTCCTACTGCTGTTAGGATTGCCAAATGCTCTATTAGAGCAACCATCTATCTGGGAGTCAATTTATACCCAGGCTTTTATTGAGCATGAGACTCGCTATCGGATGAGAGATTGGACAGGTACACATGGTGAGCGAGGCGAGCTTGTACGGCAGGTAATTGTGAAGGCGTTGTCGCTGCTGGCACAGCAGATGGGACGGGATGTGGCCATTGATTTAGAGAAATGGGTCAGGTTTCACTTCTTCTGTCTTGAAGCCGAAAGAGCGATGAGAGAGTGGGGAATAACTCTTCGGATTGCCTATTTTTCACCAAATTCCCGTAAGTATCACAGAAAAATTCCTCCACCCGCCGTCTTAGTGCCTATATTGCCTCTTATTGAGGAATTGGTGGATTTCGATCGCAGAACCGAGATCTACCAGCATTTGAAGCGTGTCGCTCCGCCCCCCCCATACGAGCAGATTCCCTACGAATATATGGAACATTGTTATGAAATGACAATGATTTCGGGGGTACTCGATCAAGCGCTGACTTTGAAAGCTTTGCAAACAATTGCCTCTAGACTCAATGACATGGAACGAAAAGAAGTGGCGATGTGGGCGCAGGCTCAAGCTCTTATTATGTATAGAGATGGTAAACCAGAGAATCTATGTGGAGATAAGTATTTGCAAGTTGAACTTCCCTGCTTTGATGTTCCATCATTACTTGACTTTTCTACTGTAGATGAGAGTGCTTGACGGAAGCCACCACGAGGATAAGACTGTGGATTAATGAGCGATACATACGATCGCCCTGCGAGCCTTTTTTGCAAGGAATTGATGGAAGTCAGTAAACTCTAGTGGAGAACCGGAGTATAATCAAAGGTGAGGAGTGAGAATTTGGAACTCAAAATTGAGAATGATTCTAAAATCTGACTTCGGAGTTGAGAATTCTGGTACTTTCAAGTGCAACTATGGTAGAACTCTCCTGTAAAAGCGAATACGCAATCTTAGCTTTGCTGGAGCTGGCCGATTGCTACGATGAGGGCGAACCCCTGCAAATTCGCCAGATAGCTGCTCAGCAAAATATTCCCGATCGATATTTAGAACAGTTGCTCGCTACCATGAGACGCTGCGGGCTGATTCGCAGCCAGCGAGGAGCTAAGGGTGGTTATATCTTGGCGCGGGAACCGTGGAAAATTACACTGCTCGAAATTATCAACTGTCTCGAAGGCTCAGACTTCGATCGCTCTGAAAAAGACTCGCCTGCTCAAACTGTAGAAAGTGCTGTGATTTGGGAAGTTTGGCAAGAAGCGCGATCGATCGCCAACTCGGTGTTGCAAAAATATACGCTACAAGATCTGTGCGAAAAACGCAATGGCAGACGGCAGCTCAATATTATGTATTACATCTAGTTAAGCCGACGCGCGTCTAATTTTCAAAATCCTGTTTTTTCAAACAATCAGTGCGGTAGGCGAGAGAGCCAGCCCTAAAAGTTAAATCTCAATACGCAATAGCTTAATATTGCCAACTAGGAATTAACATTTACTTTCAACAACAAGCAGACAAAGATTATGCGTATTGCTGGCGACATTACAGAATTGGTGGGGCACACACCCCTGGTGCAACTCAACCGCATTCCCCAAGCCGAAGGCTGCTTGGCTCGGATTGTAGTCAAACTCGAAGGCATGAATCCGGCAGCATCAGTAAAAGACCGGATTGGTGTCAATATGGTGAATCAAGCCGAGGCAGAAGGGCTGATTACTCCCGGGAAAACGGTTTTAGTAGAACCGACATCTGGCAATACCGGAATTGCTCTAGCAATGGTGGCGGCCGCAAAGGGCTACCAGTTGATTTTGACCATGCCGGATACGATGAGCACGGAACGTCGATCGATGTTACGAGCTTACGGAGCTCAACTAGAATTGACTCCCGGCATTGAAGGCATGAGTGGCTGCATTCGGCGCGCTCAAGAGATTGTAGACAAAACTCCGAATGCGTATATGTTGCAGCAGTTTCGGAATCCAGCCAACCCGGACATTCACCGTTCGACAACGGCTGAGGAAATTTGGGCAGATACCGACGGCGAGGTGGATTTCCTGATTTCTGGAGTCGGCACTGGCGGCACGATTACTGGTGTTGCAGAGGTGATTAAGTCCCGGAAACCCGAGTTTAAGGCGATCGCCGTTGAACCAGCAAACAGTCAGGTACTGTCGGGCGGAAAGCCCGGGCCTCATAAAATTCAAGGTATCGGTGCAGGTTTTGTGCCGCCCGTGCTGAATGTTGATGCGATCGACGAAGTGATCATTGTTACCGATGACGAGGCGATCGCCTACGGGCGCCGCTTAGCCAGAGAAGAAGGACTTTTGTCCGGTATTTCCAGCGGTGCGGCACTGTGTGCAGCTTTGAAAGTCGGCAAGCGTCCTGAAAATGCAGGTAAATTGATTGTGATGATTCAGCCTAGCTTCGGCGAGCGCTATCTCAGCACTCCCTTGTTCCAGGATCCAGAACTGAATCTGGCGGTGGCTGTCAACTAAACTAGCCTCCGGCGCGAGTTGCAGAAACTGAGGGCAGGGCGTAGAATGTACGCCCTGCTTGGCTTTTGAGATGAAAAAATTGCGATAGATTATTAGACAAGATTGCATAAGTCTTCGATCGATCCTTCAAGCGCAGATGTCAGACAGATGCAACCGACGATGCAACGCAGATAATTTCAGGGTGTTTTCCGATTTTTGCAATTCAAGTCTATTGTCGATCGCGATCGAGCAATCGCCCTGACGGTTACGATATTCTCGCATTGTACAAACCGCTCGTAAAAACCCAGACAAGGCTACCCAAAAGTAGTCAATGTTAGACATCTACGTTGGTAATTTTAGTGCACATTCCTAAAAATACAGGAATAAACTGCAATCCCTCTATTCCCTTCATGAAGTCAGGAATTACTTTTATAGCTCTATTTATGCTGCCATTAGTATCAGCTTAAATTGAATCCCATTCCGCTTCTTGAGATTCCTTTACTAAGATGAATTTTGGGCTTGCGACATATTGAACTCAAGCCTGCTGACTTCTGCTGTAGTAAGTCGCCAATGTTAATCCGCTTGCCATTTCAAAAGTATGAATGTTTTTTTTAAGATTCTTTTTTAATATATTTATGATACTCTAAAAGCAGATGTTTTTTACCTGAAATTGCTGGCATTTATATCGTATAAATACTTGGTATATTAGCAAATAATGATATTTTTGTCAAGCACTTTTTCGCAGATTATCCAGATTTCAAGGAAATAATAGCGTGTCTTCTGTTACCAATCACTACAAAACCCTAAAAATTAGCCCAACCGCAACCCAAGCCGAGATTAAACAAGCATACCGCCGTTTAGTCAAAATATTTCATCCAGACAGCCAGAGTGCGACAGCCGGTCACGAAGAGATTGTCCGCCTCAATGCAGCCTATGAAATATTAGGAGATGCCCAGCAAAGACAATCTTACGATCGCCAAATCTCCCAGCCCAGCGAAGAGCAATCGCCCTACGCACCAAACGTCACCCGCCAGCGACAACAAGCAGCGCGGGACGCCGACGAACACATGGAACAGTGGCTGATTAAAGTATACAAACCAGTCAATCGAATACTCAACAACATCTTGAAGCCGCTGAAAAAGGAAATAAACGAATTGTCAGCAGATCCGTTCGATGATGAACTGATCGAAAAGTTTCAAGCTTATATCGAAACCTGTCGCGATTTTCTTTCAAAAGCTAATGACTTTCTGAGGGTGATGCCCAATCCATCTAATGTAGCCGGAGTTGCGGCCCATCTTTACTACTGCATCAATCAAGTGGGAGATGGCATAGAAGAATTGCATTTATTTACCCTCAATTATGACGATCGCCATTTGCACACAGGTCAAGAACTGTTTAGAATTGCTGCTAGACTGCGGCGGGAAGCACAGGAGGAATTGAAAATTAGAAGTTAGTGAAGAAGTTATGGTTATTGGTTATGGGTTATTTGTTATTGGTTATTTGTTGCGGGCTATCAATAACAAATAACAAATAACTTCTAATTCATTCCCAATTCCCAATTCCCAATTCCCAATTCCCAATTCCCAATTCCCAATTCCCAATTCCCAATTCCCAATGAGTTCTGAATGTCAAATTCCAAAAAGAACTTGAATTCGCTTCCGGATTTTAATAAAAGGAGTTTGTTCCAGAGAGTCGCCCTCTAACAATCCCAAATCTCTCAAAGCTTGCTGGCGTTCGGACAATTTTTGAGCAATCTGATCTGCCAAATTCGGTTGTTCTGTTAAAAGTTTTTGCAAGTCGTGGCGTTCCACCACAAACAAAATTGCATCTTCGCTAGTTTTAACAGTCGCCGTTCTCGGAGTTCCCAACAGCAAAGAGATTTCCCCAAAAAACTCGCCCTCGTGAAGCGTCGCAATGTACTGATCGGCTTTTTGAGAAAGAACTTCTACAGAACCAGAAAGAATAATATAAAAAGAATCGCCAGGGTCATTTTCATTGCAGACAATCTGTCCTGTTGGAAAAAGTTGTCGGTAGCCGTATTCAATTAACTGCCGCAGTTCTACATCTGTACACTGTTCAAAATAAGTTACTCGCCGCAACAAATCTCGTAGCGTCCAATTATTAGGGGATTTAACCCCTTGCTTTTTAGGCTCGGAAACGGTGGAATTAGATTTGAGTTCGGCTGAATGTTTGGCATTCTGGGGGTAAACTTGACCGTTTGAATTATCGTCTTTGTGATTATTGTGAAAATGTTTGGTTAACTCTTGCGGGTTCCGCAGCCACAAATCCCGCTGGGGAAATGGGATTTCGATATTGCGGTGGCGCAATTCATAATCTATTAAAAAGTTGACCGCACTTTTAATTTCATCGCTTTTCTGTGGCTGGTCAATCCAAATTAAAAGTTCAAAATCTAAAGCGTTATCTCCAAACCCGCGAAACCAAACTTTCGGAGAAGGATGTGATAAGATATTCGATTCCAGTCTCGCAGCGACTAACAGTGCTTCTGTAACTAATACTGGGTCAGTTCCATAGGCAACGCCGACGGGGATGTGGACGCGGCATCTGGGGTCTCTATAACTCCAGTTAATAATGTTGGTTTCGACAAACTTGATGTTTGGTATGATTACAAATAGTCCGTCGATTGTTTTGATAATTGTGGAACGGATGGAAATATTTTCAACTGTTCCTAATAAATGGTCAATCTCAATAAAGTCTCCGACTCGAATTTGCTGCTCAAATAGTAGGGTCAGACCGCTGATAAAGTTGCTGGCGAGATTTTGCAAGCCGAAGCCGAAACCAATGCCGACGACGCCAGCTAAGACTGTCAGAGAGGTGAGGTTGAGCCCTGCACCTTGCATGACGAATATACAGCCAAGGGTTGCTAAGATGTAGCTGATGATGGTGGAAATTGCTTCCCGACTGCCCCGATCCAATCCCATCCTAACTAGCAGGCTGCGTTTGATTCCTTCACTGATGAGACGAGCTATAACGAAGGCTAATATAGCTAATATTATCAGTTTGACGATCGCACTAATGGACAGATGAGTGTCCCCGATATAAAATAGCGGAGTTGCGATCGCACCATACAAATTTTCAAAAAAGCGATCGGCTTGTTCAGTAATCCAATTCATTAAGATTTGGTAATGAGTAATTGGTGATGGATGATTAGTTTTGCTGGCAACTGAACCGCAAACTCCTGACTGTGGCAGAGTTTATGCGAAAAACCCGAAGTGTAGAGTGCGCTGTGTTGCAAAAAGGTCGTCAAGCGCAGCTACCCTGTTGGGAATCGCACTTTCTCAAAGATTCTTAGCTGATGGAAAAGCAACTGATGGCGAGAAACGGTTTTGTAGCGGTATTTTCTGCCCGTGATATCTGTGTTGTGGCGTACCATAAGCCCAGCGGCTGGTGAGGCAACGTGTTGCCAATATCTCAAAAATTGGTAGAAATTCATTCGCAGCACCCTAAAATTATCGAAAAATTCCAGCAAAAATTAGTTTATCCTTAAGAAGTAAGTCCTTTACAGAACTTAACAAGCTTACCTTACTTGACTTTTATGCAGTGCATCATCAATCGTCGGGCACAGTTTTCGGCGAGTCACCGGTACTGGCTGCCGGAGTTGAGCGAAGCCGAGAACTTTGAACGGTTTGGCCCAACTGCCCGCGCACCGGGACACGGACACAATTACGTTCTTTACGTTTCCATGATAGGAGAACTCGACGAGTACGGCATGGTGCTCAACCTGTCTGATGTCAAACACGTCATCAAGCGGGAAGTTACCAAGGATCTCGATTTTTCTTACCTTAACGAAGCATGGCCGGAATTTGGGCAGACTCTGCCAACTACCGAAAACATAGCACGGCAAATTTGGCTGCGGCTAGCTCCTCATTTGCCTGTGAGCAAAATTCAATTGTTTGAACACCCGGAACTTTGGGCTGAATATTTAGGAAATGGCATGGAAGCTTATCTAACTCTGTCCACTCATTTTAGTGCCGCCCATCGGTTGGCTCGTCCCGATTTAAGTTTTGAAGAAAACTCGGAAATTTATGGCAAATGTGCTCGTCCTAACGGTCACGGTCACAACTATCATTTAGAGGTGACTGTTAAAGGGGAAATTGATGCGCGGACTGGGATGATTGCTGATTTGGGAGCTTTGCAAAAAGCTGTTGATGATTATGTTGTTGAACCTTTCGATCACACTTTTTTAAATAAGGATATTGCTTATTTTGAGAAGGTTGTGCCAACGGCGGAGAATATTGCGGTTCGGATCGGGCAATTGTTGCGATCGCCCATACGGGAATTGGGCGCTGAGTTGCACAAGATTAAGCTGATTGAAAGTCCGAATAATAGCTGCGAAATTTACGGTGCCGATTTAGATGCAGCGACGGTACAACAGCAACAGTCAGCAGTTTTAGCTGCGGTTTAGAGGTACAAATCGGATCAGTTGGGGCGGTTTAGGCGGATATGAGGCAAATTGTGCAGATTGGTGAAGCCGCCCCGATGATTCCGAGGATGATTGGAGGCGGATTAGGTGCGAGAAAGTGTTCTTTGACACAAGTTATGTGGCGAGTATTATTGGGACTTTTCCTGACAAGTCAGACGCAGCCCGTATTTTGGAGATAGTAACCCAGAATTCCTCATCAAAGCTATTGTCACTGCTGAGAGTATGAGGTCGATCGCCCGATCTGCTGACAAACAACACTAATTTCTCCTAGGTGAGTTGACGTTTATGCGAGTCTCAAATGTAGCTCTCTTGACTCTGGCCGCCCTCGCATCCCAGAATGTAACTGCTCAAACTAACGCCGCTCCGGCTGCACCTCCCATCTCTGGTGAGACACCGCAGGCCAGCAACTTTGTTGATGCCATAAATAATACCGTCTCTCGTCCGGCGGAGTCAATGAGCGCGCCCGAGACGATCGCCGACGAACAATTTTCCCCACGAATTGCGGTAAAATCGCAGACTGGTTTGCTGGTAGCAGCGGCCGGCGCTGAATTATCTCCTGCTGTTAAAACCAAGGCAAATCCTGCTGCTAGAGCCACCGATGAACTGACTCAATCTTTACAAGAAACATGGCTGGCTAAATTAATCGAAACTGGGGTTAAAAGCAGTCCCCAAGTTCGCGACGCTTTCGATTTTTTCTCTCCACGGACTGGCAGTGCAGAAACTGGATATGGTTTTAATAATACGATAACTCTGCTGAATATTTTATTAATTCTGGGTACTATTTTGCCACCGGTGACAATCGCCTTTTTTTGGGCGATCCGCAGGCTGGTAGTCAAACAGTTGGTTGCTGACGCCAATCAAAGATTGCACGGCATTGGTGTGTTGGAATCAGAGTTGCTCAACTCTCGCCAACTGACTCAAAAAATGAGGGATGAATTAGAGGCACAAATGAGTGCAGCTAAACAATCACTTGATTTTTTAACTAGAGAAACTGAACTTTCCAAATCTTCCGTCGAGCAAATTGAGACTCTCAAATCTCAATTTATCATGCGCCTGCAAGTGTTGGTAACAGAAGTTGACGAGAAAAAATCTCAAATTGTTCAGGAAATTTCCCAGGTTCCGGCAATTGTTGCCAAAGAAGCTGTCAAACTCGCACCTCAGCGGCAGTTAAATAATGCACAAACTTCTGCAACAGCACCTGCTAGTGACGGACAAAATTTGATTGCTGACGATTGTATAAAGCAAGTCGAAGAGCTTTATTTTCAGGGCAATTACAATGAGGCATTAGCCTGCGTAGAAAAAGCTATTTTAACGAACAAGAATGCGGATGAGGCGTGGTATTGGCGCGCCAATGTGTTAATTAGATTGCAGCGTCATGAAGAGGCGATCGCCAGTTACGACCAAGCAATATTAATTAAACCGGATCACTACGAAGCGTGGTACAATAAAGCGAATTTGCTGGGAAAATTGCAGAGGTGCGAAGAGGCGATCGCCTGTTACGAGCGAGCAAGTGCGAGCGAGCCGAGAAAATACGGTTGTTGGCACAGCATAGCAGCTTTGTTGGGTAAATTGCAGCATTACGAAGAGGCGATCGCCAGTTACGATCGCGCCCTGGCTATCAAAACAACCGACAGCGAAATATGGCACAACCGAGGTGCGATGCTGGGTAAAGTACAGCAGTACGCCGCCGCAGTCGATTCTTACGATCGCGCTCTTGAGCTCAATCCCAAGAGATACGAGACTTGGTACAATCGAGGTAATATGCTGTGGAGATTGCTCCGCTACGCTGATTCTGTTGCTTCTTACGATCGGGCTCTCGATATCCGGGCCGACAAATACGAAGTTTGGTACAATAGAGGCGCCGTGCTGGGAAAAATGCAGCTCCATCAAGAGGCGATCGCATCCTACGACAAAGCAATTGCCATTAAACCGCAGGATTTTGAAGTTTGGCACAACCGAGGCGCAGCTTTCGACAAACTATCACAACACGAAGCAGCAATTGCATCTTACTCCCAAGCAATCACGCTTAATTCCAAGTGTTACGAAGCTTGGTTTGGCAAAGGCGAATCTTTGGCAAAATTGCAGCACCATGAAGAAGCGATCGCAGCTTACGAAAAGGCGATCGCAATTCAGCCAGAATCCTACGATGCTTGGCACCACTGCGGTACAGCTTTGTCGCAATTAAAGCGCTACGAAGAAGCAATGGCAGCATACGATCGAGCCATTGCTATCAAGCCAGAAAATGCCGAAGCTTGGCGCGATCGAGGCACAGTTGCCTCAGAATTAAAACAAGATACAGAAGGATTTGCAGCCGGTGAAAAAGATACTCAAAACCAGCCACAAGTCGATGAATCTTCGGAGAGTTAGTTGTAAGGTACAGCGCAACTGAGCTGTATTGGAATATTTTTGGCAAAAATGGTAAACTTATGCCAAATGCTAAAAAAGGAGAATAGTTATGTCTGTGAAAATGCAAAGACGGCTATTTACAGTGCAAGAATATCACCTGATGAGTGAAGCTGGTGTTTTTAGCGATCGCGAACGAGTGGAACTTATCGAAGGAGAAATTATCCAAATGGCAGCAATTGGTAGGCGCCACGCCGCCCGTGTCGATCGCCTGGCAGAGTTTTTTGGCGATCGGGTGCGAACACGTGCTATCATCCGGGTGCAAAATCCTATTAGCATTGGCGATCGATCTGAGCCTCAACCTGATATTGCCTTAGTACAGCGTCGCGCTGATTTTTATGAAGAATCCCTGCCAAATAGCGAGGATGTTTTGCTGTTGGTAGAGGTAGCAGATAGTACCGTTAATTATGACCGCGATGTGAAAATACCGAATTATTCGCGATCGGGCATTCAGGAAGTATGGTTATGGGATTTGGAAGCAAACTGTTTAGAAGTTTACCGCAATCCCACCGCAAATGGCTACACTTCAGTGCAAAAATTTGAACGCGATCAACAAGTTTCACCACTGGCTTTTCCTGAGTTGACAGTGAGTGTTGATTTAATCTTGGGTTAAAAAAATAGTAAGCTTAAACGGGAGCATCTCAGTTTTGCATTTATAGTGCTGTCCCCGCTCGCGTATGCTACAAATCGCGAGCTCTTAAGCTCGCACTATAATAAAAAAAATGCTTTTTGCAAAATAGAGATGCTCCCGCTTAAACTAACTGCGAAAAAAGGAGAATAGTTATGTCTGTTGAAATGAAAAGACGGCTATTTACAGTGCCAGAATATCACCTGATGATTAAAGTAGGTGTTTTTAATAAAAATAACAGAGTCGAATTGATCGAAGGAGAAATTATCGAAATGGCAGCAATTGGGACTCGTCATGCAAGTTGTGTAAAGCGTCTGATCGCTGTGTTCTCCGATCTGGAGAGAAGACGTGCTATTTTGGGTGTTCAAGATCCAATTCAGTTGACAGAAAGGACTGAACCTCAACCGGATGTTGTCTTGCTGCAACCTCGTTCTGACTACTACGCTACAGCGCATCCAATACCATCAGAGGTGTTGCTTTTAGTAGAGGTTTCAGATAGCACTGTCAGGGGGAACGCATCTTATTGAAGACTGTTCGCCAGTGGTGAGTATATTTTGACATAAATTCACCATGCTTAGAAGCTACAGAGACGCTTTATAATGACTTTTGTAAGAAAACAGTATAGCCTTTTTCAGAAAGATGAGGTATGCCAAGATATGCTGGAACCTTTACAGTGTAAAGCTTTTCAAGTCAAGATTTGTCCGCGAATGAATGTGAGAAAGGCTATAATTGATTAATGGTGATTTTTAGGTTTCTGCTAATTTTGAGACAATAAAAATATTACAGCCACTGTTTACAAGTTGTATAATAGCTAGTAATGACTTAGAAACAAAGAATTTAGTTGACTGCAACAGCGAGGATTTTAGTCAAATAATCATCATCCCACCCAGCTCGAAGTCGCTTGTTTTTTGCTCCGGTTTTTGAGGTTTTTTCTTGACTTAAAAGATTGAGAGAAATATGTCTAAGGATAGCAAAGTTTTGCGGAGCATTATCTTTTCTAATCCGACAATCATCTTCACGAAAAGCCACATCTAACACCCAATGTAAACGATTTTCAACTCCCCAATGGCTGCGAACTGATTCACCAAATTTTTGAGCGTTATTTGGTGAACTACTAATGTAATAACGAGTTTCAATACTTGTTTTTCCCTTCACTATTCTCACGGATTCTATCATGCCTATACTATGAAGTTTCTCCCATTGATTGTCCGGATCTATCAGCTCTTTGATGTCACTTAACATTAAATGATGTCGGATTTCTGAGCGACCATGATTACTTTCTGTCTTGGTCGAATAAGCTGTATGTGTAAATCCCGAAAATCCTTGTGCAAGTGCTTGTTTAAATAACTCTTCTACTCTGGCATACAGAGATGGCTGGTTCTTTTTTAAGGTGATTACGTAATCTCCTCCTTGTTCGATAATTGACTTCACAATTGACTTCTGACAGCCCATAGCATCAATCGTGACAATGCTTCCGTTTAATTTTAATACTTTAAGTAAAGCCGGAATAGCCGTGATCTCATTCGATTTTTTGTCAACTTTAACTTGTCCT
>NZ_JAEQDE010000036.1:0-114908 GCF_020737865.1 Microcoleus sp. PH2017_35_SFW_U_B | reverse complement strand
TATCGAGAAGCTGGAGAAACAAATATGGCACAGGCACAACGGCTCGCTGGCTATGGTCTAGACGTTTTGAAGAAGCTGTTTAGAATGAAATAGCCCTGGGATCAATACACCTTTAGTCAAGTACATTTCCGGGCCACTGGGGCCGTGGAAAGTTGCCTTTGCTTCTCTATTTGCCTATTTCATTTACATCTTACCTTGGGATAACTGGGGTTGGTCAAAAAATCCCTGGAAGATAATCGCTTCTCTGATTCCAATCATCACTATTGTGGAATCTCCCGCTAAGTTTTATCCGATTAGCTTTCTGATAGCTGCCGCCTTCTATGTTTTCCTAGCTTGGGAAAAGCGCGAAGTCCGTTTTACCTACGTGAGTGTGGCGATAGTTGACTGGGTATTACTGCGCTGGTTTGGACAAATCGGATTGACTCAACCCGAATGGTATTTTACTCCTTTAGGGCTTTCTTTCCTTTATGTTGCTCAGTGCGATCGCGCTTTGCAACTACCAGCCCAAAAAACCCTGCGCCACAATCTGCGAATGCTAGCCACGGCGATGATTTGCGGGATACCTCTTTTGACTCAACACAACCACGGTTTAGTTGCAGGATTTTTTAGCTTGGTGGCGATTGCTGCGGGTTTGGGGCTGCGAGTGCGGGCGTTTTTGTTTGTGGGAACAGGAATTTTCTTAATCAATGTTTTCTATCAGTTGGTGGTGCTGATTTTTGACTATCCGCTGATTAAATGGGCGATCGGCTTGGCTTTCGGGATTGTGTTTATCTGGATTGCTGCTACTTTTGAGACGCGGCGCGATCGCATTTCAGCTTTTGTCCAGCATTGGGTTGTACAATTGCAATCGTGGGATTGAGTCTTCCCTTAATCAACTCCTCTGACGCGGGGATATCTGCGTTTACCAAAACTATATTTTTTTGCGATAAAATGTAAAAAAAACGCCCTTTTTTTTGGGGTCAAAGGCTTGACATTGCCGATTCAAAAAGGTATCATATTATAATGGAAGTGGTGGCAATTTTTAAGTTTGAGTTACCACTCCCATTATCTAAAATATAGCGCAAAAATCAACCAAAATCAATAAGTAAAAATACCTTTTTTTGCGCCGCGATTTGAGATTGTGAAAGCAGCAAAGGCGATGCAACAGAAAAAGGGCAACTAAAAGGAGCGCCAAATAAGTGATGACAACTCAGTTAATCAAGCGCCTGTTCACAGTAAAAGAATATCATCAGATGATTGAATCTGGCATCTTGACAAAAGATGATCGAGTTGAATTGATTCGAGGAGAAATTGTTCAAATGGCCGCCGTCGGTAGAAGGCACACATCCCATGTCAAGCGCCTGACAGAGTTATTCTATATCCGCTTATTATCAAGAGTAACCATTGGAGTCCAAGATCCGGTAGAATTGGGCGATCGCTCTGAACCTGAACCGGATATTTCCTTACTGCGGCGGCGCGATGATTTTTATGAATTGGGACATCCTCAGTCGGAGGATATTTTACTAATTGTGGAAGTAGCGGATACAACCGCTGAAACTGACAGAAATATCAAAATTCCTCTTTATGCTGAAGCGGGTATTGCAGAAGTTTGGCTGGTAGATATTAACGAGCAATGTGTCGTAGTTTATCGCGAACCTTCTCCATCGGGATACCAAAATATTCAAAGATTCCAGCGGGGTAAGATTTTATCTATTCTAGCTTTTCCAGATATAGAAATTGCTGTAGTTGATGTGTTGGGATAAAAAGCTGGACTCATACTATTTTTTTTGTGGCGCGACTTGAGAGTCTAAATGAACAAGAATCAGCAAACAATTATAGGCAAAGGTGGGCAGAAACCCACCGTAAAGCAGAGCTATTAATTGTTTAATCTAACTCTGGATCGCCAGGTCGATCGAACGCAATCTCAAAGATTCCCGATCGCACAAACCGACGTAAAGCCCTTAAATGGTCATCTGCATCTTGGCGATTGCAGAAACGCGCCACAATGTGGTTTCGAGCATCAGGCAAAACCCGCACAATCACCCAAGGTTTAGCATAATCCTGTCTGAAGAGATCGGACGTTTTCGTAACTTGCAGATTATCTTCCGGCTGTACAGTAAATTGCCGATTTGGAGAATATTCGGCAATTATCTTTGCACCTGCTTTTCGGAGAATGTCGAGGTAGCTGCTAATCAGACTCCCTGTGAGGTTCGCCGTCAACTGTTCGATGAGATGGCCCGCTAAACTTTTGACCTCTTTTTCCTGCAACAGCACCCGCTGCGCGTCGAAATCCGCGTCAGAGTAGCTGCGGATGCAGGATAGCAGTTGCGAAATGCCGAAGTCGTCTAAGGCCTGCTGATAGCCGCGGGAAAATTCGCTCCCGTCGCTGGAAGGTTCTATCATGGTTTTAGGTCTCCTGAATTTGGGAAGCCACAGGCCAGCGACGAACTTTCCTAGGGGACGCGCTGGCTTTTGACTGTTCCGAGTATAGCACGCAATAGTCACACATATGTAGTGGATACGTGACAGTTAGACATAAAGACCTAAATGCAGCACACTTAAGATCGGCTTAAACAAAACTAAATCTCCGATGACCAAACGCTTGACAACTTATTTAGCTGAAGGAATCTATGACATTCTTGAAGATTGGGCCGATCGAGAACGCCGTTCAATCAGCAGCTTAGCAGCATTCCTTTTAGAAAAAGCTGCGAGAGAAGAACAGGAAAAAATCCAAAAACAGCCACCACCCCCATCTGATGAAAAGCAGGGGCGACAGTAAAATTGCTATGAAATCACCAACGATATACTGATACTCAGCTTAAACAAAAACTTAGTCTCTGATGACCAAACGCTTATCAACATATTTAGCAGACGGAATTTACACTCGCCTTGAGGAATGGGCGAAACAAGAAGGTCGATCGACTAGCAATTTGGCAGCATTCCTTTTGGAGAAAGCTCTTGTAGACCATGAGGAGAAACTGCTAAAACAGCAGTCTTTGTCTGATGAAAAGCAGGGGCGACAGTAAAGTTGATGCGAAATAGCCCGCAATAGACTACGATCGGCTTAAACAAAACTAAATCTCCGATCACTAAACGTTTAACCACCTATTTAGCTGAAGGAATCTATGATATCTTTTTTATACGGCCAGCACAAATAGAAAAATGACCCTTACTTTTGATCGAGCTAATTATAGCAATTTGTTGGCAGAAGTCGCTCCACGGGCGATCGAAACCGAGGCAGAATACGATCGCCTCCTAGCAGTCGCAGAGGGGCTGACGTTCGCCAAAAACCGCACTCTCGAAGAAAAAGCTTTACACAAGTTATTGGTAACGCTAATTGAAGTTTACGAGGATCAAAACTATGCGATCGACAAATCCGAACCTCACGAGATTTTGCAACACATCATGGAAGCCAGCGGCACCCGTCAAGCTGACTTAGTGGGCATCATTGGATCGAGTGGCGTAGTGTCTGAGGTTGTCAATGGTAAACGAGCAATTAGCAAAGCACAAGCTAAGGCACTCGGCGATTATTTTAAAGTGTCACCTAGTTTGTTCATCTAATTAGGATTAATGCCAAAAAATGCGATTTAGTTCGTAGTGCGGACTGAAGTCCGCAGCTTTTTGCGGACTTCAGTCCGCACTACAAACTGCTTTTGCACCTTACAAACTGGCATTTTTTAATTAAAAACCCGGTTCCTGCAAGAAACCGGGTTTTTAATCAGACGTTATTTATCTGCGTGTCATCGCACTTAATGACTCAATGCGAATTCCGGCAATCTGGGTTCAGATTCGCCACCGGGCAATACCTTAACCTGACCGTTTTCATCCACATCTACGATCGCACTTTGGCCGTCTTTCAGCTTCCCAGACAGCATTTCCTCAGCCAGTACATCTTCCAACAACCGCATGATGGCGCGGCGCAATGGTCGAGCACCGTAGCTGGGATTGTAGCCTTCTTTAACTAACAAATCCTTGAACTTGTCTGTCACCGACAAAGTGATACCCTGTTCGGTTAAGCGACTGAAAATTTCCTGCAACAAGATGTCAGCAATCTGCTTGATTTCTGCCTTGTTCAACTGGCGGAAGACGATAATTTCATCCAAGCGGTTGATAAATTCGGGACGGAAGAACTGTTTCAATTCTTCGTTTACCAAGCTGCGAACCCGGTTGTACTGACCGTCTGCGGCACTTTCGGCAAACTCGAAACCCAAACCGCCGCCGCCTTTTTCAATGACTCGGGAACCGATGTTTGATGTCATGATCAGCAGCGTATTCTTGAAGTCTACCGTGCGACCTTTAGCATCGGTCAAACGGCCGTCTTCCAAGATTTGCAGCATCATGTTGAAGACATCCGGGTGAGCTTTTTCGATTTCGTCGAACAAGACTACTGTGTAAGGACGGCGCCGGACTGCTTCTGTTAGTTGGCCGCCTTCGTCGTAGCCAACGTAACCGGGAGGGGAACCGATGAGTTTAGAAACGGTGTGGCGTTCCATAAACTCGGACATATCTAACCGAATCATCGCGTCTTCGGAACCGAAGAAATATGTTGCTAAGGCTTTTGTCAGTTCGGTTTTGCCGACGCCTGTGGGGCCGGAAAAGATGAAGCTGGCGATCGGGCGATTGGGATTTTTCAAGCCAACCCGCGCGCGGCGGATCGCCCGAGAAACTGCGCTGACAGCTTCTTCTTGACCGATCAAACGTTGGTGCAGCGTGTCTTCCATGTGCAGCAGCAATTCCGATTCCGATTCTGTCAACTTGCTAACAGGTACTCCCGTCCAATTTGCCACGATGTGGGCGATGTCTTCTTCGGTGACGATGGGAGAGATTCTGACTTGGCTTTTGTTGATTGTAGCTTCGGCGATTTCAGCTTCGATTTCTAATTCGCGATCGCGCAATTTGCCTGCTTTGTCGAAGTCTTGTTCGCGCACAGCAGCATCTTTTTCTTTACTGACGGCCGGAAGTTGTTTTTTGAGTTCTTTAACTTCGGGCGGGGTTTGCGAGTTCAGCACGTGCACGCGGGAACCTGCTTCGTCAATTAAGTCGATCGCCTTGTCTGGCAAAAATCGATCGTTAATGTACCTGTCTGACAGTGTAGCCGCTGCTTCTAAAGCTGCATCGGAAATTGTCAGTCGGTGGTGCTGTTCGTAGGCCGATCGCAAACCGTACAATATTTCTATTGTTTCAGCCACGCTCGGTTCGCCGACTTTAATCGGTTGGAAACGGCGTTCTAGGGCTGCATCGCGCTCGATGTGCTTGCGGTATTCATCCAAGGTAGTCGCGCCGACACACTGCAATTCACCTCGGGCGAGGGCTGGTTTGAGCATATTGGAAGCATCCATGCTACCTTGAATCGCGCCTGCACCAACTAAGGTATGAATCTCATCGATTACCAGAATGATATTGCCGGCAGCGCGAATTTCTGCCATGATTTTCGTCAGCCGTTCCTCAAATTCGCCTCGGAATTTTGTACCAGCAATCAGCGAACCCATATCGAGGCTGATTACTTGTTTGTCTTCTAAAATTTCCGGGACGTTTCTGTTAACAATCCGCTGGGCGAGGCCTTCGGCGAGGGCTGTTTTGCCGACTCCGGGTTCGCCTACTAACACTGGATTGTTCTTCGTGCGGCGCCCCAACACTTGGATCACGCGCTCGATTTCATTTTCGCGACCCACGACTGGATCGAGTTTGCCGGCTGCTGCTAGCTTAGTTAAGTTAGTGCCGAATTCTTCTAAAGTCGGGATTTTGCGATCGCCACCGCTATCTCCTCGGCCTCCGGGTACTGCCGCTACTTCTCCCACAGCACGAATTACCTGCGTGCGAACTCTCTGGCGATCGATTCCCAGGTTTTGCAGCACCTTCGCCGCCACACCTTCATCGTCTTGAATCAACCCAAGCAGAATGTGCTCGGTGCCGATGTAATTGTGGCCTAACTGCCGCGCTTCATTCAGCGCCGTCTCAAAAATGCGCTTGACGCGGGGTGTAAACGGAATTTCTGGCGGGAGAAACCCGGAACCTCTACCGATGATATTTTCGATTTCATTGCGCGCCTCTTTCAAGTTGAGGCCCATATCCAGTAATACTTTTGCAGCGATGCCAGTGCCTTCGCCGACAAGTCCCAGAAGAATTTGCTCGGTGCCTACAAAATTGTGACCGAGGCGCCGTGCTTCCTCTTGAGCTAGCATTATTGCTTTAATGGCTTGTTCTGTAAAGCGTTCAAACATATTTTTTCCTTCCTACTGTCTTGGCGAGGGCTGTATCGCTGCTGGTGAGGAGCGATTTGAAATACTACACAAATTATATATGTAAATTTTTGTGTATTTCCTTCTTTAACAATGTATCGCTAGTAATTAGGGGCGGACAGTGGGGAGAGCCGAATAGCAGGGGTGTGGTTGCCGTCTCGGAGTACGCTGTACAATACGAGCTACAAGTGGCAATGCAAATTAAGGCTAATAATGTTGGATCTCACTTTACTTGGCGGCTGCCACTGTGTCAAGCATTTTCTCAAAGAAAGCAAGCGAAAGTGCCTCGGGGGGCGATCGGGGAATGCTTTTGTTTCAAATCACGTGCTTTGAGCCAAAGTATTGCACCCTAAAGCAATTTTATTTTAACCGGTCAAGGGACTGCTGCGTGCGATCGATCGCCTGCGACCAAATCGACAGCGTTTTTTAATTGCTATTAGTCGCCTGCTTGCCCAATAAATTAAGAGGGCTTGAGACTCAGCATTTTTTGCGGTGATTTTGCCTTTTAACTTATAATATTTTCCTCATTTTACCGGAAATAATTGGTTGAAAGCCGGAACCCTTTGAGACAGAAATTAAAATCAGACTATTCATTACTCCCATCCTCGGACTTAAGGATAGAGTTCGCTCTCGAACTGTCAACTGTCAACTGTCAACTGTCAACTGTCAACTGTCAACTGTCAACTGTCAACTGTCAACTGTCAACTGTTTAAAGCCATTGTGCAAGCAACTGTTCAATAACTTTCACAAAGCCGATCGCAATTTGAATCAACGGCCAACCCACCAGACAAATTAACGCCGCCCAGCGAGTTTGAATATCCAAACCTTGGCGAACCGCCACAATTACAGCCAGCAAACTCCACACAGCTAATATCCGCTCTATGCCTTCTCCCAGCAACGGAATTAACGTTAAGAAATTTAGCACTTGGGGGGCGTAGGCAAATCCGATCGGCACCAGCAACTCCCCATAAGTTACGTGACCCGGTTTCAGCCAGTCCCCAATTTTCGAGATAGTGAAACTCCAAAAAAAATAACCACCCACGACTGCCAAACCATCTATCCAAAGTGCTAAAAATAACACAGATAGCTCAGTTCGATTGATTAACAAAATAACGGCATTTCCCAAGACCCGAGACACCGCTGCTAAAATTACAATTGTTAAAGCTATCCGCTTAGTTCTGCCAGTGTAGGGAGTTTTTTCATAAAAATTGCCGTTCAAAGAAAGTGCGTTCCAAAGCGTTGCCCGCAAACCTGTAATTGAATCTTCTCCCTTCACCTTTAATCCCTGCTCCTCTAGATAGTTGACAAGTTGGATAAAATAAGCTCTAATACAGCAGACTCACCGAACTATTTCTACGTAATTAGGTAATTAACAGGCATTCTACCAGATTTTATTAAATGCTAAGATTGATTTTGCAGATACTTGCGTGGCTGCGCGGGGGAAGTTTAAATTTGTTGACCATCGCAGGTGTAATCCTGATAATTTGGGGCATTCTTTCGCCGATCGGAACTGTGATCTGGTGGCTGGGTCAAAGTGCCGAAACCTTGGGTATCAAGAAAAGTCCGCCGGGGATATTGCCCTCAAACAACGGCAATCTAGAAGCGCGCAAGTCTTCGCCGATCAATTGTTATATCATCTTTTTACCGGGAGTTGGCGATTTTTCGGGGAACGAATTAACGCCGGGAGAAGAGTTTTTTCTCAAGCGTTTAGTTAAAAGTCACCCGCAGTGCGTAGCAGTGGGGGATATTTTTCCTTATTCAGCTTCTAACAAAAGTTTAGGAGGACAGCGGTTGCTAGCTCCTTTTTGGCGGTTTGCAGAACACGCAAAAAGCGGGCCAATTGCGGGCGATATATTTATCAAAATTCGCAATCTCTGGAGGTTTGCAATTTCTCTAGATTATCGCTACGGTTTTGCATACAATCAGGGAATTGCTAATGTAATTATCGATCGCATGAATGCTCAATCTCCCATTTCAGCTAATCCTCAAAAACCTTTGCAAGTTATTTTAATTGGCACTAGCGGGGGCGCACAAGTTGCTTTAGGTGCTACTCGCTATCTTAAAGAATGGCTGAATGCAGAAATTACAGTTGTTTCGGTTGGGGGCGTGTTTTCGGGAGAAAATGGTTTTGCAGAAGCCGATCGCATTTTTCATTTTCGCGGCACTCGCGATGCAATTGAGGATATTGGCGGCATCGTTTTTCCGACTCGCTGGTACTGGTACGCGACTTCACCTTTCAATCAAGCGCGTTCGCAAGGCCGCTATGCAGAAGCTTTCAGCGGCCCTCACAAGCACGACGGCGATGATGGATATTTTGGAGAAAATGTGGCGGGGAACGGTAAAAAATATGTAGATATCACGCTGGAAAAGATTAATCAATTGCCTGTTTGGTCTGAGGGTGCGGCCAAAAGAGAGGACTGAAGTCCTCACTACGGACCTAATTATAGGTTCGTAGTGAGGACTTTAGTCCTTCTTAATTCCTAAAGATTAGACTTGAATTGTAAAAATAATTAGGACGGGCTAGAAGCCCATCCCACATTTTTTTGTGGGATGGGCTTCTAGCCCGTCCTAAATTTCGATTAAAAAGACTTTTGCAATCTTGTCTATTAATCAAGAGAGGACTAAAGTC
Organism: Microcoleus sp. PH2017_35_SFW_U_B; assembly: GCF_020737865.1. Lineage (NCBI taxonomy): Bacteria > Bacillati > Cyanobacteriota > Cyanophyceae > Oscillatoriales > Microcoleaceae > Microcoleus > Microcoleus sp. PH2017_35_SFW_U_B. Next base: position 106,061 of record NZ_JAEQDE010000036.1, on the reverse strand, counting down.
CTTACTACGAACCAATTTTATGATAGTCGATCGACCGCACATCATCTCAATCGATAACATATACCTTTTTCAAATTGCACCAACTCAAAAGCCGGGTCAAGATTTACAGTTGTTTCTCCTCCCCCTAGGAATAAGTAGCCCTTGGGGCGCAACACCCGCCGCACTCTCGCTAAAATCGATTGCTTTGTCTGAACATCAAAATATATTAAGACGTTTCGCAGAAAAATAATGTCCATTTGAGGCATCGATCCAAAGGGTTCTGTCAAGTTAATCTGGCGAAATTCGATCGCCTTGCGGAGGTGTTCTTTAATCTGCCATTCCTTGCCACACTGCTGGAAGTATTTGTGTAACAATGCTGTTGGTAAACCGCGCACTACTTCGTGCTGCGCGTAGCATCCAGAATTTGCTCGCTTCAGCATGGCTGTAGAAATGTCGCTACCAAGTATCTGTACTTGATTTCTCGCTAACTGCGGAAAGTATTCGCGCAGCAGCATCGCAATACTGTAGGGTTCTTGGCCGCTGGAACAAGCAGCACACCAAATATTCAAAGTGCGATCGCCCTGGATCTGTTTTAACAATTCGGGAAATACTGATGTTTTTAATATCTCGAAGGGGTTGATATCTCGGAAAAAAAATGTCTCGTTGGTCATCATTGCTTCGACTGTCGATTCGTGAAGTTGGTTAAAACGCTGTTGTTTGATTTGTTTTAACTCTGCGACTAATCCGCTGATGGAGTTTGCTCCGGCTTCTTTAGCTACCATCCCTAAACGCGATTCAACGAGGTACATTTTCTCTTCGGATAGGAATACACCTGTGCGATCGTATACAAGTTTTCGGATATAATCAAAATCTGCAATAGTTATCGGCATGGTAATTGAAGGAAGAGTTGACAGTTGACAGTTGACAGTTGACAGTTGACAGTTGACAGAAGGAAGAAGGAAGAAGGAAGAAGGAAGAAGGAAGAAGGAAGAGGGAAAAACAGTTATTTGTGCATTCGTGACTAATGACTACTATTAGCGAGAACTTAAGCTCGCACTAATGACTAAGATCTTGCAAAACATCACTAATGACGTTGGACGTTCGCGAGCGGGGACAGCACTATGACTAATGACTAATGACTAATGACTAATGACTACTGACTACTGACTACTGACTAATGACTACTGACTAATGACTACTGACTACTGACTGCTAAAATCTACAACTTTATCAACATCTAAAAATAGCAGTAACTGCCCTTGTAGCTTGTACGCTCCTCGAATTAGCGGGCGTATTTTGCTAGTAAAAGTATCTGGAGGAGTTTCAAAATCAGCTTGAGATACTTCTAGCACATCTCCAATATCGTCAACTAACCAACTGACTGTTTCATCGCCAGTTCTCACTATCACATTTAAAGGCAATTGTTCCACAGGCCGATCGCACAAATCCAACCGCCTCCGCAAATCAATCGCCGTGACAATTTGTCCCCTCAAGTTTATCAATCCACCGACTACTGCGGGCGCTAGCGGCACTCGCGTCATCTCCTGATAGCGGATAATTTCTTGAACTTTCTCAACCTCTATGCCAAAAAATAAGCTGTCAACGAAAAACGTACAAAGTAGAGTTTCTTCAGGCATTGTTTAATTATTCCTTTAGTGGCCCGAGCTGGCGCTTGCTAACATCTGCTCGACTCCGAATAAATTGTTGTTAATTACTGCATCAACATCGAGGATTTCAGTAACTTGACCCTGAATCACGGCACAATATGAAATTCCTGCTTGAGTAGCTGCACCTTTAATGTCGATCGCCTGTTCTACAATATCCAGGATGCGATCGACTACCAGACCGACTTGGTGTTCTGAGCCGATCGACACTACGACTAACGGCAGTTTATCATCTGCTGCGCGCGATCGCCCGTCCAGACCGTTGGGCCCCCAATCAGCCGACTCACTGCCGCTACCAAACACCGCCGTCAAATAAATCACCGGCATAATTTGGTTGCGGTACTGCACCACATTCTGCTTCCCGACTCGCTCCAAAAGATGGCGGGGAAACTCTTCTAAGCGACAAACTCGCGATAGGTGAATCGCCATCCGCCGACAGTCTGGGCCCTGAAATACTAGCAACTGTTGTGGAGGTTCTGAAGATTCCCGGCGACTGTTTTCATCAGCTAAAATCGCCTTTTCCTGAGCCTCCGTCATGTGGGTTTTCTGAGCAATCCCGTGCACGTCCAAAATCAAAGCAACTTTACCGTCGCCCATAATAGTTGCTCCGGCAAAACAAGCTAGAGATTTTAGTTGTTTTCCTAAAGGCTTAACCACAATTTCTTGCGTGTCGTTGATGGCATCTACCACCAACCCAAAAGGTTTGTCTGTCGCTTGCACTACTACAATATTTAAAGCCTCATCTGTGTCGAATTGCGATTTTTTGCCGTTTTCTACAATTCCTGTTTCTAACTGTAATTCCCGATTCAAATAAATCAGTGGCAGCAGTCGCCCCCGCAACCGATAGACTGGCGTTCCGTGAAACATTTCGATTTTTTTAATTTGTTCTCCTTCCAAACGCATCAGTTCTAGCAAATTGACTTGAGGAATTGCGTAGCGAGATCCTCCGGTAGTAATAATTAATGTCGGAATAATCGCCAGAGTTAAAGGAATTTTTAACTTAAAAGTTGTGCCTTTACCGACTTGACTTTGAACGTCGATCGTGCCGCTGATTTTTTCTATATGTGTCTGCACAACGTCCATCCCCACTCCCCTACCGGAGATATTGGTGATTTTTTCGGCGGTTGAGAAACTGGGCATGAAAATTAAATTTAGGGCTTCGCGATCGCTCATTTTCGCTGCGTCAACAGCAGAAAACATTCCTTTTTGCACTGCCTTACTTTTAATTCGCTCTGGATCGATTCCCCCGCCGTCATCGGAGATTTCTATGTTTACCTGACCGCTTTCGTGATAGGCTCGCAGTAGCAGTTTACCGAAGGCGGGCTTGCCTTTGGCGACTCGCACTTCTGATGTTTCAATGCCGTGATCGAGGCAGTTACGGACTAAGTGAGTTAGCGGATTGGCGATCGCCTCGATTAAGGTTTTGTCTAATTCTGTTTCTTCGCCTTCCATTTCTAACTGTACTTGTTTGCCCAAGCTGAATGCTGTGTCGCGCACTACGCGGGGGAATTTGTTCCAGATAGTGCGAATTGGCTGCATTCTGGTCTTCATTACTCCTTCTTGCAGTTCGGAAGTAACTAAGTTTAAGCGGCTGGATACTGATTTTAATGTATCGTCATTTTGGGTGTTTGCTGTTTGGGTATTGGCAAATTCTAAGATTTGGTTGCGGCACAAAACGAGTTCGCCTACTAAGTTCATTAGTTTGTCCAGCAAGCCGACATCTACTCGGATTGCAGTATCGGAAATTTTGAATTTGTCACCCTCGGTATCCGCAGCATTTACCTGTTGGCTGGTAGTATTCGTAGCAGAGGGAATTAGCAATTGCTCGATCGACAATAAAGCATCTGCATACAAATGCTCTCGTGTCAACTCTGATTCTTCTGGTTCCTCGATCGCAACTTCTGGAGTTACTGAGTTGGATTCGGCGATCGCACTCGGCAACAATTCAGATGCAGTACCGCCGGATTCTTGGAGTTGCAAAAGTCGATCGAGCAATGCCGTGTGGGCGATGGGGCTTTCTTCTCCCGTCTTTTCCAGGGCTTCCATGTGCGATCGTACCGCGTCGATTGTCTCCAGCAAAGCGCTAGTAATATCGGGAGTCATCGTCAAAGTGCGATCGCGCAAGAGGCTGAGCAAATTTTCTCCTGCGTGCGCCACAGACTCAAGTTTTTCCACCCCCAAAAAACCGCTATTGCCTTTAATCGTGTGCAAACCGCGGTAAATCCGATTCATCACCTCTCTATCGGCATCATTTTTTTCTAAAGCTACTAAATCCTCCTCAATTTGGTTTAAGTATTCGTAGCCTTCAATCAGAAATTCCTTTACATCTTCATCAATTTCCATCGAGCCAGTTCCTTATTCATCGGTTTGACGCTGGATTAAAATAGGGTGCATCTGGTTTTGGCAAATATATCCGTAGGGGCGAAGCATGACCGTAGTCAATATGGGATTATAACTAATAACTTATATGCGGTCATGCTTCGCCCTCTTCAAAAACCAAATGCACTCTTAAAATAAATTATCGAATAGTTGAAAACTGTAGTGTGCCCCAGTCAGTGGATTTTAGATTTTAGATTTTAGATCGACTCCTCTAGATGGATCTGGGAGCTTGAACTATTGTCTAAAATTTTGAGTTCGACCCTCGTGAGTGTATGTGGCACGGTACCCGTTATTGGGCGGGATCAGCTTTATTCGCGATCGTGCGATCGTAGCTAAATCATTGCCAACTTGACCTCACAAGTATACTATATCTATACGAATTAGCAAAAATTATTAACATCGCAGCCCCGCAGTCGTGTTTTTGAACTCTGGCAACAAAAAATCTGTATCAGGGTTTACCGCAACTGCCAAGGAAAATGCACGACTTACACACTCTTAGCGCGCCCAAACCCCGTTTCTTCCTAAAGGCCTGTCCCCAAACCTCTTATTTATCGTATAAACCGGGTTTCTTGAGCCAGCCATCGGATAGAAGCTGGCAGAATAAATGAATATAATTTTTCAGGATTGTTGCCTCCCAAGCTTTTTTTTGATAACTTCTGAAGTATACATAAATTTCGTCACTTTTCCACCTACAGAAAATGCTAGAACAAATAGAACAAGCGCAACAAAGATTCAACGTCCTCGATCGCGTTCCCATCGGATTGTGCGTGATCGCTCGCGATTTTACCGTGCTGTTTTGGAACCGCACACTAGAGCAGTGGACAAAGCTGCTCAAAAAAGAAATAATCGGAACTAACCTCAAAACTCACTTTCCCCAACTCGAAGAACCTAAATATCAAACTCGCTTAAAACAAGTATTTAACAATGGCTTGCCCACCGTATTTTCGCCTCAACTCCACCAGCCCCTAATTTCATCAAACTTACCCAACGGCAAACCGAGAGTTCACAACACAAACGTCACTCCCATACCAGCCATCAAAGGAGAAGGTTTTTATGCTTTAATCGCGGTTCAAGATGTTTCCGAAGTAACGCAGCGCATCCAAACCTATCAGCAAGAAATTAAACACCGATTAGTAATAGAAGAAGAACTTAAACGCGCCACAACTGACGCCGAAGCTGCCAACCGAGCCAAAAGTGAATTTTTGGCAATGATGAGCCACGAAATCCGCACGCCGATGAACGGAGTCATTGGCATGACTGAGCTGTTGCTAGATACGCAACTTTCGCCAAACCAGCGCAATTTTGTGAATACAATTCGTACCAGCGGCGATTCTTTGCTGGCAATTATTAACGACATTCTCGACTTTTCTAAGATAGAAGCAGGCAAGCTGGATTTAGAACAAGAACCGTTTAATCTCAGAAACTGTGTCGAAGAAGCTTTAGATTTAGTCGCGATGAAAGCTGCGGAAAAACAGCTAGACTTAGCTTGCGAATTGGATGCCAGTGTTCCCGCCTTCCTGTACGGAGATGTCACCAGACTTCGCCAAATATTGATAAATTTGCTCGGCAATGCTACCAAATTTACCGAAGCAGGTGAAGTGGTAGTTAAAGTAACAGCAAAACCCATTGCCGACAATGCTGTAGAAGTTACGCAAACTAACTCAATTTCTCAAATAAATATTGGGCTTGACAGCGAAAAATTCAGGCATAAACCAGCTTTAAATTCTTCTCTGTCAGACTCTGATGCTGCCGATTCTAAATATCTAGAACCATCACAAATTAGTAACTACGAAATTCAATTTACTGTGAGGGATACAGGCATCGGAATTTCGCCCGATCGCAAAAACATACTATTTAGAGCCTTCAGTCAAGTTGACAGTTCCACAACTCGCAAATATGGCGGTACTGGCTTAGGCTTAGCCATCAGCAAACGCCTCAGCGAAATCATGGGCGGCACTATGTGGGTAGAAAGCGAAATCGGCAAAGGTTCTAAATTTTCTTTTAGCATCAAAGCTCAGCCAGCACCGGCTAATGAAGAAATATTAAACCTGAATGTACCCCAGCCTGAATTAGCAGGTTTGCGACTGCTGCTAGTTGACGATAATCCCACTAACCGCAAAATTCTTACCCTGCAAGCTATGTCTTGGGGAATGGTTGTCCGCGCAGCAAAATCTGGCGCGCAAGCGCTGAAAGTGCTGCAATATGAAACTATGTTTGACATAGCGATTCTAGACTTTCATATGCCAGAAATGGACGGCATTACTTTAGCAGAAAAAATTCGAGAACTTCCTCAAGGTAAAAATTTACCTTTAATGATTTTGAGTTCTGGGGGCAGGCCGTCTCGCCGCGAATTTCAAGGGCGAGTTGAATTCGCAGCTTTTGTATACAAACCAATTAAGCAAGCACAGCTCCATGAAGTTTTGCTTCGCATCTTGGGCGGGGAATGTACCCCAATTCAACCGTGTTTTTCGCAGCCTCAATTTAATTCACAATTAGCCGAAACACTGCCTTTGAAAATGCTGTTGGTAGACGATGTAGAACTCAATCAAATGGTAGCAGGGCAGATGTTGCAGAAGTTAGGTTACAGTGCAGATTTTGCCAGCAGCGGACAAGCAGCTTTGGATGCTTTGGAGCGTTCGGAATACGATATTGTGTTTATGGATATGCAGATGCCAGAAATGGACGGTTTGGAAACTACTCGCCTGATCCGCCAGCGATTTTCGGGAAATTTAATATTAGAAAATCTCGCTCCAGAATCTGGATTTTCAGCAACAGACGAGCAATCTCCCAATCCAAAATCGACTTCTCCTTGGATTATTGCGATGACGGCTAATGCGATGCAGGGCGATCGCGAACTTTGTTTAGATGCTGGCATGAATGATTATATCAGTAAGCCGGTGCGAGTCCAGGCGATCGTTCAGGCGATCGCGCAGTACGATCGACAAACCGGGCGATCCAAATCCTATTCAGATCTTAACAATTGGCAGACTCAGCCGACAGACTCTGCTTCCCAAGCTCAGCCTGGAAACGAAATGAAAAATGTTGCACCCGCAGTTGATGAAACTGCGTTGGAAGAGTTAAAGCATTTAATCGCCCGCGCAGGTGTTTTGATTTCACAAATTGAAGGTGGAAGTCAATCGGGAGTTGCAAATTTTCCTCCTAATTCTGGGGAAATTGTAGCGGGTACTAATAACATTAAATTTCCGACTTTACCTGCTGTGACAGTTCCTAGATTAGAGGCAGAAAACTCCCAAATTTTACCGCCAGCCACACCGCAAAATTTTCTACCCGAAACAGCACAAACCGAAATAGAATTGCCGCCTCTTGACAGTCAAACTTTTGAAGAATTGACGGATTTACTGGGAGAAGAAGCTGAAGAATTTTGGATCGAGCTAGTAGATAAATTTCTGGAAGTTGCACCGCCAAAATTGCAGGAACTCGCCGATGCTGTCAATCAATTGAATGCTCCCGCAATTAAAGCCTCGGCTCACGCTCTTAGAGGTGCTTGTACGACAGTCGGAGCCATGCCTTTGTTTCAATTGTGCGCGCAGCTCGAAGAGATGGCCCGGAAGAAAACTCTCTCAGGTAGCGAGGTTCTGATGTGCAAAATTGCAGCCGAATATCAGCGGGTAAAAGCGGCTTTGTCATCTAGTTGATTGCTATCGAAGAAGGAAGTTCCGCAACGGATTTATTTGCAGCATCTCAATGAGTCAATCGTGTACGCAAGTATCACAATACTTAAAGGTTTTTTAGGTACGTTATTGCGATAGAGCGCTCAAGCGCAACAACGTACCTTTTTTAAAGTGCCACTTGTCTCCAGGAGTGTGAGTGTAAAAAGCAAAAATAATTGACAAAAGCAACCCGATATGGTGTGTCGGTGGCGCGGGACGATCGATCGCCCGTTTTCCGCAAAATGTTCAACATTTAGGCCATTTAGCCAATTGCGAAAATTTAAAAGTTCTGACATAATCTGATAGAATTCTCAACACGATCTCAATAGCAACGTGACGGCTCAATTGCTAACTTTTCAGATACTGTAACAAAATGTCAGTATAAAAAGTGACAGATTATCCTATCCGTTGCCGAAAGTTAAGTATTCCATGGAGTATGAGATTATACAGTTGTTAAAAATCATCAGAGTGCGATCGATCTACAGTGAACTCATCCATTTCAACGCAGAAATTAAATCTGCTGCTGACTAAGAACTTGATGCTATTTTCACAAGAATATGATTAGTGCTGACTTTAGAATCAACTCGCAAACCACGCCCCAAATTCTGATCGTCGATGACGAAGCAACCCAGCAGCTATTTACCCGCCGGATTATGGAAAAAGAAGGCTATCGGGTAATTGAGGCATCAAACGGACAAGAATGTTTGGACATTTGTCAAGAAACTCTCCCAGATATTGTCCTATTGGATGCGATGATGCCTGTAATGGACGGTTTTACTTGCTGCGCCCAACTCCAGGCTAATCCCCAAACGCAAAAAATCCCGGTGCTGATGATTACAGCACTAGATGATAAAAAATCTGTCAATCAAGCTTTTGAAGTAGGAGCAACAGATTATGTGACGAAGCCGATTCACTGGCCAGTGCTGATTCAGCGAGTGCGGCGCTTGATTCAACAGTCTCAACTGTATCAGCAGTTGATGGAAAGCCAAGAGAAAACTCAAAAATTATTACTGAATATTTTACCAGAGTCGATCGCACTCCGGCTCCAAGAAGAATCAGCCCCAGACTTAGTAATTGCCGATCACTTCCCCAATGTCAGCGTCTTATTTGCTGATATGGTAGGCTTTACCAAGCTTGCCTCAGAAATGCCTCCTATTGAATTAATTGTCAAACTCAATTCTATTTTCTCAGAATTTGACCAGCTAACTCAGGAATACGGCTTAGAAAAAATTAAGACTATTGGGGACGGCTATATGGTAGCATCTGGATTGCCCATCCTCCGGGACGATCATGCTGACGCGATCGTGCAAATGGCCCTAGCCATGCAGCAAGCTATGACGCGGCTAAACACACAAACAAAAGAATTTCACAGCCTGCGAATTGGCATTCACTCCGGGCCTGTGGTTGCAGGGGTCATCGGAACTAAAAAGTTTAGTTACGACCTTTGGGGCGACACGGTAAACACGGCAAGCCGCATGGAACAATATAGTTTTCCCGGCTGCATTCAAGTGACAGAAGACACTTACAAGCAGTTGTCAACAAAACATTTGTTTGCAGAAAGAGGAATGATTGATGTTAAAGGCAAAGGTAAGATGAAAACTTACCTCTTAGATTGTTCAGAACATCTCAACAGATGTACTGCATGAATTGGTAATCAATAATGGTTAATGTGAAGTCGTACATGAGGGTCAAAAAATACCTCAAACGTAGTATCAATCAACGGTTTGATACTTAGGTCTAGATGCCCCCTTAGCTTGCCCCCTACTCCCCCTTAACAAGCAGGGCGGTTTTATTGTCATCATAGAAATAGGTACGTAGTTGGGCTTTAGCCCTCTATACAGGTATGTTTAAAGGGAGCATCTCAGTTTTGCATTTATAGTGCTGTCCCCACTCGCGATTTGTAGAATACGCGAGCGGGGACAGCACTATAATAAAAAAAATGCTTTTCACAAAACTGAGATGCTCCCTGTTTAAAGAGGGCTAAAGCCCAACTACGTACCTTGATTAATATGACAGTTGGGTTTAATCGGCCATCCGACCTTTGAGCGATGTTTTCGGTAGTTTCAGATGTCTTTTCCCGACAATAAAACTACCCTGCTTCGATCGGGGGATTTAGGGAGATCTAGACTCTGATATAAACCAGAGATACAAAGGTTTTCAGCCAATTCCCAATTCCCAATTCCCAATTCCCAATTCCCAATTATTAAGGAGCGCGCCAAAATGGGTTTAGTTTTAATTGTAGATGATGCAGCATTCTCTCGGCGGATGATTCGCAAAGCTGTTGAAGAAGCCGGACATCAAGTGATAGAAGCAGCCAACGGACAAGAAGGCTTAGATATGGCTGCATCCAAGTCGCCAGACTGCATGATGACAGATTTGTTAATGCCAGAAATGGACGGTTTCGCCTTGCTAAAAGCCCTGGGCGAAAAAGGCTCTAAAATTCCAGTCATCGTACTTTCAGCAGATATTCAAGACAGCGCTAGGCAGAAGTGCGAAGAATTGGGAGCATTTATGATGCTGAAAAAGCCCCCAAAAGCTCCCGAGATTCAGGCTGCAATCCAAAAAGCTCTGGATAGCAAATAGGAGATATCAGAGTGGAGCTAACAGCAGATGAAATAGATGCTTTGAAGGAGCTAATCAATATTGGTGTGGGAAGTGCCGCTGGAATGTTGAATGAAATGATTCAATTTCCCATCCAGTTGCAGATTCCAGATATTGACCTTGTATCAGCCAATGAGCTGCGAAGCGAATTAAAAAAACGCTTCGGTATAGAGCCTCTTTCCACGGTGCAGCTAGGCTTTAACGGCTCATTTAGCGGCAGCGCCCAGCTACTTTTTCCTACCGAAAGTGCGGTAAATTTAGTTTCTGTTCTCACTGGTGAAGAAAAGGGAAGTCCTGACCTTGATTCTCTCAAAATTAGTACCCTCAGTGAGGTGGGGAATATGATCATTAACGGTGTCATGGGTTCAATTGGCAACGTTCTAGACCAACCGTTAGACTATGAGGTTCCCTATTACGCAGAGGAAGAAATTGAGGAGTTACTGTTAAAAGAAAAGTCTCTCGATACCGGGAGCGTGCTGTTGGCTCCAGCTCACTTTAGTATTGAAGAACTGCAAATTCAAGGAGACATTTTGCTGTTTTTCGATGTGGGTTCGTTTCAAATGCTGCTGAAGGCGATCGCCGCGGCATCTTAAATACCGCAAATATTCCTCATGCAAACCGGATGTTTTGTGTCCCAGACTTTCAACAGTTGACAGTTGACAGTTGACAGTTGACAGTTTGAGAGCGATCTCTACCTAGAAGGAAGAGGATTGGAGTAATGAATAGTGTGATTTTAATTTCTCCCGATCGGGGTTACGGCTTTCAACCAATTCTTTCTGGTAAGCACAGAGCGGGTTTCGGGCTGCCAGTACCGAGAATGTGTGACGTAAAAGTACGCGCGTGCGAAGCTATCCCGTAGGGAATCGCCCTCCCTGATAAATTGTATAAAACTACCTAAAACATGGATACACAAAATCAATCAACAGCCTCAGAATCTTCCGAAATTGACTCGGAACCCAGCAATTTGGTAGCGACAACAATTGCAGAAACAGCAGAGAGTTTCAGCAACCAGTACCAACAGCAACTGATTATCGCTCTGGCAGCAGTCAGAGATGGCGACTTTAGCGTTCGTTTACCCGCCGACAACGGCTTGGGTGAAATTGCCAAAGTCTTTAATGAAATGGTGAGTGTCAATGAAAAATTTGCTGACGAAATAGAGCGCGTCAGCCAAGCAGTTGCCGAAGAAGGCAAAGTACCAAAATCAAGAGAAATCAAAGAATTTAAAGGTTCTTGGGTTAGCAGTATTGACGCGGTGAATGCAACGCTAAACAGCTTAGTTGCGCCGACAATAGACATAGCGCGAGTGCTGCACGCTGTAGCTAAAGGCGATTTGTCCGAAAAATTTAGCTTAGAGTTTGAAGGCAAACCAATCAAAGGATTGTTCCGCCGCATTGGGACTACTCTCAACAAAATGGTAGACCAATTAAATAGTTTTGCTTTAGAAGTAACTCGCGTCGCCCGCGAAGTTGGTAGCGAAGGCAAATTGGGAACCCAAGCAGAGGTAGAAGGGCTATCGGGTATTTGGCAAGAACTGACGGCAAGTGTTAACTTGATGGCGGCAAATCTGACTCATCAAGTACGAAATATTACTAAGGTTGCAACGGCGATTAGCGTCGGCGATTTGAACGAAAAAATTACGGTTGAAGCCGCAGGGGAAATTTCGCAACTGAAAGATACTCTCAATCAAATGGTTGACAGTCTCAACGATTTTGCCAAAGAGGTGACGCGGGTAGCAAAAGAGGTGGGAACTGAGGGGAAACTTGGGGGTCAAGCACAAGTTCACGGAGTAGCTGGCGTCTGGAAAGATTTAACGCAAAATGTTAATCTAATGGCGAGCAATCTTACCAATCAAGTACGCAATATTGCGGAAGTTACTACGGCGGTAGCTCAGGGAGATTTGTCTAAAAAAATTACTGTAGAAGCTGAAGGGGAAATTCTGGATCTGAAGAATACGATTAATGAAATGACTGTTCAGCTTAATGAGTTTGCTTTAGAAGTTACGCGAGTTGCTAGAGAAGTTGGCGTTGAGGGCAAATTGGGAGGTCAAGCAACTGTTGATGGTTTGTCGGGTACTTGGCTGAGTTTGGCTGGTAATGTGAATATTATGGCGGCTAATCTTACGGAGCAAGTTCGGAGTATTGCGGAAGTTTCTACTGCTGTGGCTAAGGGAGATTTGTCGAAGCAAATTACTGTGGAAGTTCAAGGAGAAGTTCTGGAACTGAAAAATACGTTGAATACTATGGTTGACCAGCTTAATACTTTTGCAGATGAAGTAACGGGGCTGGCGAAACAGGTAGTTGCAGGACAGTTGGGAGGGCAGGCGACTGTTCCTGATATCAGCGGTACTTGGAAAGATTTGACGGATAATGTTAATCTGATGGCGGCTAATTTGAACGCTCAGGTGCAGCAAATTTCTCAAGTTGCGATCGCAGTTAGCAGTGCTTCGGAGGAATTGATTAGCGAAAGTCAAAATATGGGGGCGGCGGCTGAAGAAACTTCGGCTCAAGCAGGGATGGTATCTGCGGCGGCGGATTTAGTTAATAGCAATACTCAATCGGTGGCTACCGGCATCGAGGAGATGAATGTGAGTATTAAGGAAATTGCTAAGAATGCTTCGGAAGCTGCGACGGTTGCTAATTCGGCGGTGAGGATGGCGGAAACTACGAATCAAACTATTACTAAACTCGGCGTTAGTAGTGCAGAGATTGGTAATGTTGTCAAGGTGATTACTTCGATCGCCCAACAGACTAATTTGCTGGCTCTGAATGCTACAATCGAGGCGGCTCGGGCTGGAGAAGCGGGCAAGGGTTTTGCGGTGGTGGCGAATGAGGTGAAGGAGTTGGCGAAACAAACGGCGGCGGCGACTGAGGATATCAGCAAGAAGGTGGAGGCTATTCAAGCTGATACTAAAAGCTCCGTACAGGCGATCGGCCAAATTACTTCTATTATCAACCAAATCAGCGATTTCCAAACGACGATCGCCAGTGCAGTGGAGGAACAAACGGCTACAACTACCGAAATTGCGCGCAATGTCAACCAAGTTGCGATCGGTTCCTCCGAAATTGCCCGCAATATTACCAGCGTCGCCGATGCAGCGGGAAGTACCGCCACCAGTGCTAGCAATACTCAAAATTCTGCGATCGAATTATCGAAAACGGCCGCTCAATTGCAAGGACTTGTCAATCAGTTTAAGTATTGATTTGGATAATAGATAATGGGGAATTGATAATGGGTAATGAGTAATGAGTAATGGGTGAGTTAAGGTGGGCAATGCGCTCCCTAAATAATTAATTCCCAATCCCCAATTCCCAATTCCCAATTCCCAATTCCCAATTCCCAATTCTCAATTCCCTAAAATGAAAACCTACTCAAAACCAATTTCATTAATTCTGATTGGAGGCTTTTCGGATTCAGAAAATCAGACATTGCGCGAAACGTTAAAAGCAGACGAATATGTATTTGCCACAACTACAGATTTATACAATTGTTTAGATATTGCTGAGTGCCACCATCCCAAAGCTGTCATCCTAAATTTTGCAGCCATAGAACACAATTATTTAGCAATTATCCAATTCTTGCAATTATTACAAATACCCACGATAATTCTCAGCGACGACTTAGCAAGGAATATGATTCAGTATTTGTCGCTGGCAGGAATATTCGCAACTCTCAAAAAAACTAACAATGAATTAGAATTGCGGCACACCGTGGCAACTGCGGCTTATCCAAATAACGCCGATCCAATTAATTCTCACAGTCAACTGCGGAATTTCAACCTAGCCAAGCTCGAAACCGGAAAACACACAAAATTACAGGATGTTGTCAACAAAGCCATCGGCACAGCAGTTTCTCAGATGAGCGAAATGATTGCGTGTGAGGTAGAATGTGAAATGCCTTCATCTCAAGCGCTGTCCCCGATATTTTTGCAAAAAAACCTAATTGAAACCTTGGGAAAAAACCTAATAGCTGTAGCGCAGCTTGATTTTAACGGCAATTTATCAGGTTCGGCTCAGATGTTGTTTTCCTGCGAAGCTGCTGATGCTCTTGTTTTAGCTCTCAACGGCGGCGGCGATGTAACCAGCGAGGAATTCAAGCAAGATAAGGCTGACATCTTGGGGGAAATTGGCAATTTAGCTATTAGCGGTATTGTCGGCACTTTTAGTAATACCTTAAAATACAATCTCGGTTATGTAGTTCCCCACTATATAGAAGGTTCGGCGGAGGAAATATTTAGCGCTATGAATTTTAATATGCGCTCAACAATTCTACTATTTATGTCTCATTTTAAAATTATCGATCTTGGCGTAGAAGGCGATTTAATTCTGTTTTTTCAAGCTCGCTTACTGCTCGATCTGTTATTTCGAGTTTAATAGAAAATGTCCCAGATCAAGGTTTTAATTGTTGATGATTCGGTAGTGGTGCGCCGATTGTTAAGTAACGTACTCGACGGCGATGCAGCACTGGAGGTTGTGGGGACTGCACCCAATGGTAGAATTGCTTTAGCCAAGATTTCTCAGGTGAATCCAGATTTGATTGTGCTGGATGTGGAAATGCCGGAAATGGATGGTTTGGAGACGCTAGTGGCAATCCGAAAACTTGACAAAAATATTCCTGTAATTATGTTTAGCGCGCTCACAGAGTTGGGCGCTGTTGCTACTTTAAATGCTCTGGCGCTGGGTGCTACGGATTACGTGACTAAGCCTCATAATATGAAGAGCAAGGAAGCGGCGCTAGAACACATCCGCGAGCAATTGATTCCGAAAATTAAGGTTTTTTGCAATGGTGGCAAGATGCCAAAAGTGGGGAATATTCAAGTACCTAAGACTCACAATAATCCCACACCATTGCCAGTTAAATCGGGTTTGATTTCGTCGAATTCAGCGGTCAATTTTAAATCTAAAATCGAAATTGTAGCGATTGGGGTTTCGACGGGTGGGCCAAATGCTTTGGAAACTATTTTGCAGGATTTGCCGGCTAATTTTCCTGTACCAATTGTGATTGTGCAGCATATGCCGCCGGTGTTTACGAAGCGTTTAGCCGATCGCCTGACCGAAAAGTGCAAAATTAGAGTGGAGGAGGCTGTGACGGGAAGTATTGTTGAGCCAGGAGTTGCTTGGATAGCGCCCGGTGATTACCATCTGGTTTTGGAAAAACAGGGTTTTGGGGTGCGTATTCGCACGCATCAAGAGGCGCGAGAAAATTCTTGCCGCCCTGCGGTTGATGTGCTGTTTCGATCGACTGCTAAGATTTACGGTGCTGGAGTTTTGGGTGTGGTGCTGACGGGAATGGGGCAGGATGGGCTGCTGGGCTGTCAGAATATCCGGGAGGCTGGGGGTAAGATTATCGTTCAAGATGAGGCTAGCAGCGTTGTCTGGGGGATGCCGGGAAGTGTGGTTAATTCTGGTTTTGCCGATCGAGTGGTATCCTTACAAGACATGGCACGCGAAATTATCGATCGAGTAATGAGTCAGTAGTCAGTTGGCAGTTGGCAGTTGGCAGTTGGCAGTTGGCAGTAGTCATTAGTTATTAGTTATTAGTCATAGTGCGAGCGTCCCCGCTCGCGAACGTTATTAGTCATTAGTTAGTTGCTACAAATTCTCTTCGGATCGATGCCCGATGCCCTGCGCGGGCCAATGCCCCATTCCCCATTCCCCATTCCCCATTCCCCATTCCCCATTCCCCATTCCCCATTCCCCATTACCCATTCCCCATTCCCCATTCCCCATTCCCCATTACCCATTACCAATGTCTCGACCAACATTATATATTGCCATCACCAATCATGGATTCGGCCATGCCGTCCGAGTTTCCTCCGTAGCTGCAAAAATCCAAGAATTAAACCCAGATATCTTACTAATTATCACCACAACTGCACCTCGTTGGCTGCTAGAATGTTATATTACTGGTGATTTCATCCTCCGTCCCCGCGCTTTTGATGTCGGAGTTGTGCAGGCTGATAGTTTGCATATGGATCAAGAGGCGACTCTCGAAAAATTGCGGGAAATTCGGGAAAAGCAAAATTCACTAATTGCAGGCGAAGTGAATTTTCTTAAGCAAAATCGCGTGGGTTTGGTGCTGGCAGATATTCCTCCTTTAGCAACGCGAATGGCCGCAGCGGCTGGGGTTCCTTGCTGGATGATGAGCAATTTTGGGTGGGACTTTATCTATCGAGATTGGGGCGGAGAATTTGACGAAATGGCGGATTGGATTGGTGAATGCTTCGGAAAGTGCGATCGGCTTTTTCGTCTTCCTTTACACGAACCGATGCCAGCTTTTCCTAATATTGAAGATGTCGGCTTGACTGGCGGCAATCCTCGCTACAGTAATGATAAAATTCGGGAAGTATTTGGAATTGAATCACCGCCGGAAAAAACTGTGTTGCTGACTTTTGGCGGACTGGGTTTAGAGGCAATTCCTTATCACAATTTACAGCAATTTAGCGATTGGCAATTTATCACTTTTGATGCGGGAGCTCCCGATTTGCCGAATTTGATTAGAGTCAAACATCAGCAGTTTGCACAATCTTTCCCAATTTTACCGCGCCCGGTCGATATGATGCCTGTCTGCGGCCGCATGGTTTCTAAACCGGGATACAGCACTTTTTCGGAAGCTTTGCGCTTGGAAATACCTGTTGTTTCTATCATGAGAGATGGTTTTGCCGAAGCTGCTGTCTTGTTGGAGTGGCTGGAAAAGTATGCGGAACACCAAGTTGTGACTGCGGCGGAGTTTTTTGAGGGGGATTGGGGGTTTTTGCACAAGCCGCTGCACCCGCCCCGTTTGTCGGATAAGTTGGATAAGCACGGTACGGAGGCGATCGCCCAAGCTGTTGTAGACTATTTTAAAGATGAGGATTAGGATGACGGCGATTGAAATCTCGTCTACACCAACAATAGACGAACAATTGCATTCCCAAGCTTTGCTATCTTGAAATTATCTGCGTTTATCTGTGTTAATCTGCCTGACATCTGCGGTTGACATATCAATTAAAGATTGATGCAAAAAATCTAAAATCTAAAATCTAAAATCTAAAATCGAATGCTTCATCACCAAGAAATACTCAAAATTAAAACTACAGGCAAGTCTCTGTACAATATCAGTCTTAAGATAGAAGATGTGGTAGCAAATTCAGGTATTAAAACAGGACTTTGTAGCTTGTTTTTGCGCCACACTTCTGCTAGCTTGGTGATTCAAGAAAATGCTGATCCGGATGTACTGACGGATTTGGCTAATTTTTTGGCGAAACTGGTACCGGAGGGCGCAAGTTACATTCACGATGCCGAAGGCCCAGACGATATGCCGGCGCACATTCGCACTGTACTGACTCATACTTCCGAACAAATCCCGATCGCACGCGGTAGATTATTGTTAGGAACTTGGCAGGGAATTTACCTTTGGGAACACCGCCAGCGGGGCCACATTCGCGAACTCGTGGTTCACATCAGCGGCAGTTGACAGGATGGGCATGGGGCATGGGGCATGGGGCATGGGGCATCGGTAACTGGTAATTGGTAATTGGTTGCTACTCATTTGTGATTGGTATCCCCTTACAAATAACAAATAACAAATAACAAATAACTACCGACTGCTGACTGCTGACTTTATTTATTAGAACGTTCGATAGGAATTTGTACTTCACTGATTTTAGTGGATTCCGGCGTCATGGGCGAATTGTAAAAAAAGCGGCGCGGCGGCCCGGCTATTTCGTATTCGGGATGTTGTTGAAGCCAATCTTTGAGTTGGGAGAGGTTATTTTCGTAGCTTTCCCAAGTGTAGGCGCCGCGCACGCCGATACTGACAACTGTCATCGGTGAAGTATCCGTGACTTCCACAGCAGGGTTAACGCTGCTGGGGGCGATATTTGGTGCGGGATACAGGAATGAAACTTCTGCAACAGGAATTGCATCGATTTGCTCGGAAGTTGCAGTGTAGCGCGCTTCTACTGGCGTTGTCATCGCAATTTGGTTGTTGCTGATGTGTTGAAACAAAGGATTGAATGCGATTCCTGTCGCTTGTCGCAAATCGCCCGCGTGGGTGTAGGTGACAGCGCGGTACTGAGGATATTGCTTAACTTCTATGACGCCAATATTTGCGGGTTCAGGAAATCCACTTGGTAATACCATTTTTGATGTTTGATTTGAGGTTTTACACTAAACAATGAGGAAAGACTTACTCCGCAAGGGTTTTAAACTTGCGGGCAGTTGCATTGTTTTTGGCAACTGTTATAAATAGGTTGAGATTGTTTGCAGACGATCGCTCTAGTGGCACAATCAGTTTAGCAGTTATTCAGGGTGCTGCTAACTGTCGATCGCCTAAAATTAAGTTTAGAGATTTATTAACTAACCTCGTAATAATACGGACGGCGCTAAGTAAGCAGAGAAACATTAATCAAGTTGTCCTTGGAAAATGAGGGTTTTTCAGGGGCGTCTGCTATTTTTGTCGGAAAATATTCCGCTGTGAAGTCGATCGAGCTGTGCGTTCTCAGCTATTCTCACACCGATCGGGTTCAACTACAGGGTCAATTATATCGCTTTCAGGGAATGACATATGAACAAGATTCTAGTGATTGAGGACGATAGAGTAATTCGCGAGAATATTCTCAAACTCCTCAAAGCTGAAGGTTTCGACGTGACGGGTGCAGAAAATGGAGCGATCGGCTTAAATGCGGCGGTGTCAAATCTTCCTGACGTGATTCTTTGCGATGTAATGATGCCGCAACTTGACGGCTATGGGGTGCTGGCGGCATTGCGATCGCATCCTGTTACTGCTACAGTACCTTTTGTGTTTCTGACTGGTAAAGCCGAGCGCTCTGAAATGCGCCAAGGCATGGAATTGGGAGCTGATGATTACCTGACTAAGCCTTTTACTAAAGCTGAACTTGTGGGCGCCGTATCGAGCCGCTTGAAAAAACAAGCAGCTTTGGCCAAACAGCAGAGTAATTTGCGATCGGAAAGCAACGAATTGCTGCAAGAAGCCGCAGATAAATTAGAGCAGATAAAAACAAATCTGTGCGGCGCCCTGGAACGAGAAGAATTCCAAGTTTACTATCAGCCGCAGATCGATGTTCAGACGGGTCAAATTATGAGCGCCGAAGCCTTAGTGCGCTGGCTGCATCCAGAAAAAGGGCTGATTTCGCCCGCCGAATTTATTCCAGATGCTGAAGCAACTGGTTTCATCGTACAATTAGGCGAGTGGGTTTTGCAAACAGCTTGCAGGCAAATGCAACTTTGGCAAAACGCTGGTTTTTCCTTGCAGCAAGTAGCGGTAAATCTGTCGCCGCGCCAATTTAACCAGGCGAATCTCAGCAGCAGAGTTGCCGAAATTTTAGCAGAAATTGGTTTAGCACCGAGCAGTTTGGAATTAGAACTCACCGAAAGTATGATGGTGAAGGATGCCGAAAGTGCGATCGCTACTTTGCAACAATTGAAAGATTTAGGAGTTTCTATATCTATTGACGATTTCGGCACAGGCTATTCTTCCTTAAGCTATCTGACACAATATCCCTTCGATGTTTTAAAAATTGACCGCTGTTTTATCAGCAACATTACCGATGGTTGCACAAATGCAGCGATTGTGAAAGCGATTATTGAAATGGCGCACAGTCTCTGTCTTGAAGTAGTTGCCGAAGGAGTTGAAACAGAAGCAGAAAGAGATTTTCTCTGGCGCTACGAGTGCGATGCTATGCAAGGATATTTGTTCAGCCCTCCCGTGCCGGCCGCCGATTTTGAGGAGTTGCTAGTAGAGGGGAAATAAGCTGTACTGCATCTAGATTGTGTATGGTGTTCGAGAGGGAGAGG
Organism: Microcoleus sp. PH2017_35_SFW_U_B; assembly: GCF_020737865.1. Lineage (NCBI taxonomy): Bacteria > Bacillati > Cyanobacteriota > Cyanophyceae > Oscillatoriales > Microcoleaceae > Microcoleus > Microcoleus sp. PH2017_35_SFW_U_B. The sequence continues at coordinate 85,973 of NZ_JAEQDE010000036.1, read as the reverse complement.
ACTATAACTGCTTCGCTCGGAGGGTAAAGAAAGGAGGAGAGAATTTTTGATGGTCATCGCAATATACAATTTAAATTCAGTACAGCTTACTTATCGGCTACTGCCACTCTTTCTGTCTCGATAAATATCAATAAAACCTTTGTAATTTCCTTTCTATCAAGACAGATAATGTACAAAATTTGGGCAATAAATATTTATGATAATTTTAATAAAATTTTATGGTTTAAGCTGAGATAAACTGACTTAAAATGATAACATAAAATCTCTGCTTTAGCGCATACAAGTTCCCCCTGATATCAAATCCGATTCGATCGTCCTGTATTCATCTCTATCTTCCCTCTCTGTGCCCTCTGTGTTCTCTGTGGTTAAATCATTCCGATACAACCAGAAGACAAGCTAAAAAAATAAATATTGCTCCAGGTTTCCAGCCAAAATTAAGAGTTCGATCTATGCTGTTACCATTTAAATCGCCAAAAGCAGATACGCAAAAAACCAAGCGACACAATCCCTCGCGGGTGCGCGATCATTTAGCAAACGAGCGCACTTATTTAGCGTGGATGCGAACAGCGATCGCCCTGATGGGTTTTGGCGTCGTCATCGTCCGCCTGCGAGCCTTCCACCCGCCTCTTTTGCCGACTCCGGGTAATGGCTGGAAGTTGGGTTTGCTGTTTTCTGTGGTGGGTTTGCTGACAGTGTTAATTTCCACTCAGCACTACTTTGCTGTGCGTCACGATATCGATTACGATACTTACGAACCTACGGACAGGTGGGTACTGCTGTTTAGTTTGGCGATCGTACTTTTGGGCATGGGAGTAATTTATTTTATCTTCTCAGTTCCCGGTACCGCAGCTAGTTTCATGAGTCCCGAATAATCCGAGTGTTTCCTAAATATATCTAAAAATATATAGCCTTTCTCAAAAAGATGAGGTATAACTGGCAGATCGTATAACCGCTTAGACGTATAGGGCTCGCATCCCAACAACGTACCTCATCTTTCGCTAGATCCGCTATATCTAAAAGTGCGATCGCCCCAGATATTTCCTTCAAGCCGATGACAGTAGACGAGGAAAAACTCAAGCAGGAAAATCTGTCAAAGGCGATCGATCGCTCTGCAAACGAACGTACCTTTCTGTCGTGGATGCGAAGTGCGATCGCCCTCATGGGTTTTGGCGTCCTGATCGTGCGGTTTCGCGTCGTGCAAATCCCCATACAGCACCGTCACGGCACGGGTTGGAAGTTGGGTTTAGTCTTCTCTCTGGTGGGTTTAGCAACCGTGTTAATCTCAACTAGAAAATACTTTATTGTGCGCCGCCAAATTGATGAGAATACCTACGAACCGTCAGATGGGTTGATATTTCTCTTCAGTTTAGCTGTTGGGTTATTGGGGATGGGAGTAATTTTTTTTATTTTTGCAGCCGCCGTAAGTTCGCGCAGTTTTGTTATCCCCAATTGATTGCACAAAGCATTGATACCATCTCTAGTAAATCACCCGTCACAAAAAAGGTTCGTAGTCAGGACTTTAGTCCTTCTTCCTGAGGACTTTAGTCCTCCTTAAGAACCACTTTTATTATAAAAACTACTGGTATTATAGTATTTAGAGAGCAGCACGATGGGACTGCGCTGAAAAGTTGCCAGATGTGGGAGTATCAGCAATATTTGAGATATGGCACTATTCTCAATAAGTTATTGAAAAGCGGGCGGGACAGCCCACAATCAAATTAATTCTTTGTGGAACAGGCAAAACGCCTGTTGTTGAGAATAGTGCCATATATCCAAAAAATCGGACTCGACGCTTGAAACCACGTCAGAGTCAAACTCTCGTCTAGGCCAAGCAGACTAAAGAACAAACAGCGTTTTTGGGCCAGATGATGTGTAGCTAGGGCAATATAGAAGATGTAAGGTACGAATTGATCTATCTGAGGTGCGATCGCCCGCAATTTATATCACAATAGTTATTTCAGAAGCCTACAGGCCTCAGCTTTGACAAATTATCAGAATAGTAAATTCTAACAAAAACAGCACTATGGGAAAACCAACAGGCTTTATCGAATTCTTGCGCGAATTGCCCTCCGAGCTCTCACCAGTCGATCGAATCCACAACTGGGACGAATTTCACCTACCGATGGAGGAAGACAAACTCCGCAGCCAAGGCGCGCGCTGCATGGACTGCGGCATCCCATTTTGCCACACGGGCAGCATCATCAGCGGCATGGCAAGCGGCTGCCCGATTAACAACCTCATCCCCGAATGGAACGACTTAGTATATCGGGGATTGTGGAAAGATGCCCTAGACAGACTGCACAAAACCAACAACTTCCCCGAATTCACCGGCAGAGTCTGTCCCGCACCCTGCGAAGGCGCTTGCGTGCTCGGCATCAACAACCCGCCTGTCACGATTAAAAATATCGAAGCGTCGATTATCGATAAAGGCTGGGATGAAGGCTGGATTACCGCCGAACCACCAGCTAAACGCACCGGCAAAAAAATCGCTGTTATCGGTTCCGGGCCCGCTGGTTTGTCGGCTGCGGCGCAATTGAACAAAGCCGGTCATTTGGTAACTGTATACGAAAGAGCCGATCGACCGGGAGGCCTGTTAATGTATGGCATCCCCAACATGAAGCTAGACAAAGAACAAGTCGTGATGCGCCGCCTGAAAGTCCTCGAAGACGAAGGCGTAACCTTCATCTGCAACACCGAAGTTGGGAAAGACTTACCAGCCGAACAACTGCTAAAAGAATACGACTCCGTTGTCCTCTGTACCGGCGCCACAAAACCCCGCGACTTGGGCATCGAAGGACGGGAATTAAAAGGCATCCACTTCGCAATGGACTTCCTCACAGCCAACACCAAAGCAGTATTAGACAAGAGCACCAACGATAACTTCATCTCCGCCGAAGGCAAAGATGTGGTGATTATCGGCGGTGGCGACACCGGCACCGACTGCGTGGGCACCTCCATTCGCCACGGCTGCAACAGCCTGGTACAGCTAGAAATCCTGCCCAAACCGCCCTCGGAACGGGCAGCCAACAATCCCTGGCCCGAATGGCCGAAAGTCTACCGCTTGGATTACGGCCAAGAAGAAGCCGCAGCTAAATTCGGCGATGATCCGCGCGGCTATCTCACCACCTCTACCAAGTTCGAGGGCGACGAAAACGGCAACGTCAAAGCCGTGCACACTGTTGAGGTGGAGTGGGCGAAAAACGAGAAAGGGCAGTTCATTCCCAAGCAAATCCCCGGTACCGAGAAAGTCTTGCCGGCGCAGGTTGTGTTGCTAGCGATGGGCTTCCTGGGCCCGGAACAACCGTTGCTGGATGCCCTGGGATTGGAACGCGACGCCCGCAGCAATGTGAAAGCCGAGCACGAAAAGTATACAACCAGCATTCCGGGAGTTTTTGCGGCTGGGGACTGTCGCCGGGGTCAGAGTTTGGTGGTTTGGGCGATTAATGAAGGGCGCGGCGTGGCCCGGGAGTGCGACCTTTATTTGATGGGTGAAACCGATTTGCCGTAGTTGATTGATGCGGCCGATAGGTTCGTAGTGAGGACTTCAGTCCTTTCTTTTCTTGCGGACTTTCTTGCGGACTAAAGTCCTCACTACGAACCAAAATAGGTTTGTAGTAAGGACTTCAGTCCTTTCTTTTCTTGCGGACTAAAGTCCTCACTACGAACCTATTTTAGTAGAAAGTAGGGTGTGTCGCCACGAATAATTCTCGATATTTGCCAAGATTCAACGAGCGACGCACCACCACCATCATCAAGGGGGTAAAAGCCCGGATTTAGTATTAGATAATCCTAGCTACAATGTTCTTAGTTAAGTTTGTTTACTCAAATATTGTCGCTGTAGTTCGTTGATTCCTTGTCCGGAGCGAGGAACGAAGCAATCCCAGCGCTGATTCCTTGTAACGAAGCAATCTCAGCACTGATTCCTTGTCCGCAGCGAGGAACGAAGCAATCTCAGCGCTGATTCTTTGTCATTGCTAGGAACGAAGCAATCTCTATAGAATGTGTAATTCCTGAGAGAATTTAGCAATCCTGTTGATATTGAAGCGCTAAATCTTCGATGAGTTCAACCATTGCGCGAACCATTGGCATTTTAGTGAGAATTTCGATCCAATACCATTGTCCATTGGGATTGAGTTCGATAAAATAGAGCGTATCATCATCGTCGCGAATGATGTCGAATGCACCAAAATTTAAGCCTAACTCGTCAAGCATTTGATGGAGTTTGTTGAGGTAATCAATTGGTAGCTTGTCGGGAACGTGAACGAGTTTATCCGGTTCGGTGACGCGCCAATCTAATGTCACGTCTGCATCGTTGGTATGTTTGGCGTCAATGCGACAGACAAAATCATGTTTACCCATTAATGTAACGCGATATTCTGCCTTCTTCTGAATGCGTTTTTGAATAAAAACAGGTGCCAATCGAATGCTTTCTCGAAATGCTTCAAGTGTTTCTACATCAATGGGGCGAGTATAACACGAATACTGTTTTTCATCATGTAAGAATCCAGAATAGCACATCGGTTTGACAATGCACTTTCCCTGTTGTGTTACAAAGTTGCAAGCCGCTTCGTAGGAATTGGTGACGAGTGTTGGAGGGATAGTAATTCCTAGTTTGTGAGCAATTGGGATTTGGTTGATTCGATGGGATGGCAATCTAATCTTGTAGTAGTTATTGACCCACCTCGCTTTGGGATATAAGCCAGACAGAGAGTATATTAAAGATTCTGTTTCTTCTTGACAATACTTGATTGCCCAAGCATCATCAACTTCTGGAAACACTTGATAATCTTGTGGTTTGCGCCACCAAATCACGCCAATATCTTGAACTTCTTTCAAGGAGTCTTCAAAGGACAAAAAACTTTGACTGGGATTGCCAGAAGCTTGCCACGAGTAAGCATATTTGCTTGTTTTAATAAAACTTTCTGAATTCAATCGAATTGCTCGAATATTTGAGTTTTGCAATTCGTTGATAACGACATCTGCATGAATGTCTGTCTCGGAAGTCACGATTAAAAGGTCAGTCATACTATTTTATATTTTAGATTTTAGATTGGAAATGATGGATTATGTATGGGTTTCGAGCTTGTATGCGGTTGGATTTTTTTTGAAACTGGTATCGCAATCAAACTAATTGAAATAATGTTGACAGTGAAAGACCTGTCATGCAAAAATTCATACAGGTCTTTCAAGAACATAAAGGGCGATCGAATTATTTCTTAGTAATTCAAAATTCTAGTCGTCCTCTTGCTGGTCGTCATCACTAGGTTCAAACTGAAAAATACTGGAGCCAGCACGAGTAGACCAGGAGCCGCTCATGGAGGTGATGTTAGAAGTCTGCGTGCTGGGATCGTAGCTAGCTTGCTCTTCGGAAATGCCGTACTTGGGCGAGATGCTCAGGTGCATCATCAAAGGATTTGCTTTTTTGTCGAGAGCGAGTTGGGTAGTCGTCATAAGTTAGTTTCTTTGAGCGATGATTTGATATTCACAATGCTACAGCTTGCCAATTAATTTGTATAGTCGAAAAAGGTCGGATAAAGTCGTATAATATAAAAAGTTTTGATAAAGCTTTAATCGTTTTTGTATTCAAGGCGAAAATAGTCGGATCTAGACGGTTTTAGTTCGATCGCTCGGATATTGGGAGGAGGCGCGGGTGAACGTTAAGGAAGCACTGGCTTTTGCGGATGAAGTTGTCTTTGCGAAAACTGGCAAGCATTTAGATGATATGCAAGTTGGTGTGATTGAGGGCGTTTTGAAGCGGCAAAAGTACGGCGATATTGCCCAAGGGCTGAACTGTACTGAGGGTTATGCTAAAGATGTGGGCTACGAGCTATGGCAGTTGTTCTCTGATGCTTTTGGAGAAGAGGTTAATAAGTTAAATTTGCGATCGACGCTGATTCGCAAGTCGATGATTAGCAATGTTACTGGAGGCGTTATTAATGGCCATCATGTCGCTCATAATAATGTAATTGGATCGCTGAATATCTGCACGTCATCTGAAGAGTCGCCTGAGTTTTTGCGGGGAAAGCAGCGGGCGAAAATTGAGGCGATTGCTCGCTTGCAAGCAGTAGGTTTGAGCGACGAGCAAATCGCGCAATGCTTGGATATGACGCTAGAAGAGATTCGACAAGTCGATTTAACAGAATAGAAGTAGTCACTACAAACGAATTTTAGTAGTTGTAGGGTGCGTCGCCATTAAAAATCTCTAACTCAATATCGACAATCTCATAGCGACGCACCGGGCGAAATAGGTATCAGGTGCGTCAGCTTGGAGATTTTCGATTATTTACAAAATCATCGAAGCTGACGCACCCTACGATTCTAATTCATCTTAAATGCCCCAGGCGATAAATGAAATAACTCAGCTAATTTCTGAATTTGACTCACCGTCAGTTCCCTGTTACCATTCAAAACCTCAGCCACCAAAGACTCAGTAGAAAAAATATCAACCAAGTCTTTTTCTGAAAGAAGACCGGGCGGTTGAAACCGCGTCTATACAGACAAAACCCGCCTCCGCGGGTTGAAGACCCGGCCGTTTAAATTACGTTGTTTTCTTCAGTCCACGGAGGTGGACATTGTTTGTGTAGACGCGGTTTCAACCGCCGTCTTATTGGGGATTCTCGCTTTTCCATCCCCAATCAACCAAAATTCAACGGATCGACATCAATAGTCAGACTAACAGAACGCGGCGTACGATCGCGCAACCCGACTAAATCCGACAAATCCAGCGACTCATCCAAAGGTAACTTCAGCAAAATCTGCCACCGATAGCGGTTCGCCACCCGCATAATCGCCGCCGGTGCAGGCCCCAACATCTCGCAGCCAGACGCCGAAAGTCGATCGATATACTGTTGACAAACAGACGCCAATTGTACCGCAGTCACCGCCACCTCCGCCGCATCCACACTACTCAACCGCAACAAAATCAACCGCCCCGAAGGTGGATAATTCAGCGCCGCCCTTTCTGCTAATTCCGTCTCCACAAAACTTGTATATTCGTGCCGCCTCACAGCTTGAACCACTCGATGTTCGGGAGTGTAAGTTTGAATAATTACCCGCCCCGGATCGTCGCCTCTACCCGCACGGCCCGCAACTTGAGTTAAAGTTTGAAAAGCCCGTTCGCTGGCGCGATAATCCGATAAATTCAGCAATCCATCAGCAGACACAACTCCCACCAATGTAACTTGAGCTAAATCTAAACCCTTCGTCAGCATTTGCGTACCAAGTAAAATATCAGCTTCCCCATTCGCAAATTGAGTTAACAATCGGCGGTGATCGCCCTTATTTCTAGTAGTATCGCTATCAAACCGAATCGCCCGCAATTCTGGAAACAATCTCGTTAATTCCTGTTCCACTCGCTGAGTGCCGCTACCGAAGTTTTTGAAGTAAGGAGAACTGCATTCTGGACAATTTTGAGGATGTCTTTCCGTGTGGTTGCAGTAGTGACAGCGCAGGATTTCTGCTGTGCCTTCGCCGACCTGGTGATAAGATAGAGAAACATCGCAATTCGGGCATTCCATCACGTAGCCGCAACTCCGACAAGAGACAAACGTGCTGTGTCCTCGGCGGTGAATAAATAGGATGCCTTGCTGTTGTCTTGCTTGCAATTGTTCCAGGGCATTTTGCAAAGAAGTGCTGAAAATCGAGCGGTTCCCTTGCCGCAATTCTTGGCGCATATCGACTACTTCCACGGGCGGCATTGGGCGGGAATAAATGCGAGTTGGTAATGATAAATAATGGATAGTTGGTAACGAGTTATAATCTCGGCGCGTCCCTACTAATGTCTCTAAAGCTGGCGTTGCGGAACCTAAAATTAACGGACAATTTTCTAATTCGGCGCGCCATTTTGCAACCGTGCGGGCGTGGTAGCAGGGCGCTGGTTGGTCTTGTTTGAAGCTGCTGTCGTGTTCTTCGTCGAGGATAATTAAGCCGAGGTGCGGTAATGGTGCGAAAATGGCCGATCGCGTGCCGATGACAATTTGCGGCGTTCCAGTCAGCATCTGGCGCCATGTATCGTAACGTTCGCCGTCGGATAGGCCGCTGTGGTACACGCAAATTTGCTCGCCAAACCGGGCGCGGAATCTGTCTGTCAGTTGCGGTGTCAAGCCGATTTCCGGGACGAGCACGAGGGCGGATTTGCCGCTGGCGAGGATTGGGGCGATCGCCTGCAAATACACTTCAGTCTTACCAGAACCGGTAACGCCGTGCAACAGCACTTGACGGAATCCCGAAAAACTGTTAATAAACCCTAAAGCTTCAGCTTGAAAACGAGTTAAAGTTTTCGGTGCATCGGGTAATTGAGCAATTCCGCGATCGCCCCTGAGAACTTCCCTTTGATCGATGACAACGCTACCTTTCTGTTCCAAATTTTTGACAACCGAAGCACCCGCGCTGCAAATTCTCAGCAAATCATTCATCCACATTTCACCGCCGCCGCGCCGCAAAACTTCCAATACTTCTTGTTGGCGCTTAGTTAAATCCGTGACAAAGGCGCTGGGGATTAATATCACTGCCGGTTTGAGTTGTGGTTTCGGAGGATTGGGCGGTTCTAAATAACTTTCTACCCAACCGCGTTGCAATAAATCTTTCAATCCCCGATAACTTCCCTTGACTTGGCGCTGAAGGTATTGCCAAGTGTAATCGCCCTTTTTTTGAGCTTGCAGCAATTGCAAAATTTGACTGGCGGCGGGATTCAAAAATGTTTCGGCATTTGGAGAAACAGCATCTTTAATTAACCTAATCCGGCGCACTGAACGGCTTAACAAACCGGGTGGCAGCGAAGCTCTAATTACTTGAATTAATGTTGTACAATAATAAGCAGATACTCGTTCGAGCAATTGCCAGTAAGTAGGCGGAAAAAAGCCCGTACTGACAACATCTTCGACATCTTTCACCCGCCCCGGATCTAAGTCTGCCGGCAGTTGAGAAACGAACCGAATTGCGATCGCCCCTACCTGTTGGCTGCCAAAGGGTACACTCAAAATATCCCCCGGCTGCACGTTCAATTCCGCAGGTAAGCGATAGGTAAATAACTTGTTTTCCTCCCCCGGCGAGTCCCCCGCGCCCCTGAAAGGAGAGTCCACCAACACCTCGATCCACTGTGCCGATGTGGTGGGGCGTTGCGGCGGTTGGCTGCTACCGTAGGATGCCCCGGCCTCTGCCGCGGAGGGGGTTAATAAACCAAAAGTGACAGTAGACATAGGGTTTCACATCAAACTAGGAGGAGCCGCGGTCATAGGGAGTTTTTATTATCCCTCAGTTTAGCTTATTAAGACTAAAATCCCTGAAAAATCTCGCTTCTAACTTAGTCTAGATCCCCCTAAATCCCCCTTAAGAAGGGGGACTTTGAGAATACTCCTGTCCCACCCCCTACTCCCCTTTTTTAAGGGGGTTAGAGGGGATATAGATCCTAATAGTCAGACAGCAGAGTGATAATACATTCGCAGCTCAAATTGACACACTTTGCTCGCGGCGCCGTTTCATTAGCCGATATCTGTAAATTAGTCAACTAAAAATATAGCCTTTCTCAAAAAAGTGAGGTATGCCCGCTAGTCTTATGCGGGTGCATCTGGTTTTTGAAGCCTGAAGAAGCATGACCGCATATAAGTTATTAGTTATAATCCCATATTGACGGAGGTCATGCTTCGCCCCTACGGATATATTTGCCTTGCGCCAGATGCACCCTCTTATGCCCTATGCCCTATGCCCTATGCCCTATGCCCTATGCCCCATGCCCATTAGTACCTCATCTTTCTGAGAAAGGCTACAGCTTAGATTAACTGCGGGATTTGGCGATCGGAATCTCGATCGCAAATTCAGTCCCTTCTCCCACTGTCGATATGCACTCCAACCTCCCGCCGTGTTTGTCCACCACAATTTGATAGCTAATTGATAGCCCCAAACCTGTACCTGTACCCACTGGTTTTGTCGTAAAGAAAGGGTCAAAAATTTTTGTTTTCACTGCGTCATCTATTCCCGGCCCATTATCCTTAATACTGATTTTTACCAAATTGTTTTTTGAAATAAATGTACTAATTATAATCTGACCTTGAGAGTGAGCTTGATGTTTTTGGGAATCGTGATTTTCGGGATTGTGCAAAGCATATATAGAATTACTCAAAATATTCATAAATACTTGATTTAGCTGCCCCGCATAACATTCAATGAGTGGCAAATCTCCATAATCTTTGACAATCTCAATCTCCTTAAAATTGGGTTTGGCTTTGACAGCACTCTGTAAAATCAAAAGCGTGCTATCAAGTCCTTGATGAATATTCACTGGTTTGAGGTCTGATTCATCCAAGCGAGAGAAATTTCGCAAACTTAGTACAATTTCACGAATGCGATTAGTACCCACTTTCATTGAAGACAATATTTTCGGCAGATCCTCGCCGACAAACTCCAGATCGCTATCTTCAATCAAATCTGCAATTTCCGCCTTAGGATTCGGATATTCCTGCTGGTACAAATCGATTAAACTTAATAGGTTGTGACTGTAGGTACTAACGTGAGAAAGATTGGCGTGAATGAAATTAACAGGGTTATTAATCTCGTGGGCTACACCAGCGATCATTTGACCGAGGGAAGACATTTTTTCTGTTTGAATTAGTTGAGCCTGGGTTTTCTGTAAATCTTGCAGAGTTTGTTTGAGTTGTTTAGATTGAGCAGTAGCAGTAGCCGCAAGTTTATCCTTAAGTTCTAAAATTTGACGCATTTCTGCCTCAGCGTGCTTGCGCTTGGTGATGTCAAAGATTACTCCGTCAAGCCAGAGAAGATCGCCGTTTTCATTAAATATGCCTTGACCTTTGTCTGACACCCATCTCACAGTCTTATCCGCTCTAATAATGCGGTACTCGATGATATAATCCCGTTTTTTCAAGATTCTTTTATCGATAATCTTCTGTACCATTGCTGCATCTTCAGCATGGATGATACTGTTAAAACTTCGCACTCGATTGTCAATAAAATCGGTGGCGGAGTAGCCCGAAATATCTGCGATCGCATCACTGATAAACTCGATCGTCCAGTCGGCATCGAATACCCATCGATAAACCGCACCCGGGAGATTGGAAACCAAGCTTCTGAAACGTTTCTCGCTGTCTTGGAGCACCTCCGTATCAGACTGAATGCGATCGCCCATTTGGTTAAAAGCGGCCGCAATCTGAGCAAGTTCATCAGATCCTCCCAGTTGCGCGCGCGCGTCCAATTTTCCTTGGCTGAAGCTATTGCTCGCTGCTACCAGCCTCGCAGCCCGCCCTGTCAAGGTTTTATCAAAAAACAACCAGACAATTATGCAAAATACAGCTAACCCAATACTCGTTTCGGCCGATCGCTGCAAAGTATCTGCATAAGATTGCTGCTTGAATAACAAAATATCATACTCTACCAAAAGAATGCCGACTCTCGAAGGGCGAACTTCTCCCGGCTGGGCCCCCAACAAAACCGGATAAATTGCCCAGGTACTCTCTTTATTTTGAGCAAGCTTGACTTCTCCTGACATCTTTTCCCGAACTTTGAAAAATTCTTCTGGCAAATAGTTAGGTAACGAGATTTCGGCGATCGGGTGATTCCGCAATTCGTAACGGGTTGCCAAAATTACTCGGTTATTTTCATCACAAAGCAACGCTAAGCGGATATTTCGCTCGCTACCCAACTTGCTAATTGCGATTTCCACTTGCTCAACATCTCCTCTGCGGTACAAATATTCCAGCATTCCTGAGATTTGATTTGCAGAAAACTTTAAATCGTTAATTCCTTTTTCTTCTTGCCGCCGATACGACTGATGTACCTCTCGTTCAAAAGAAAATAAACCCAGCAAACTGCCGAAAGTCAACAGGATTAAAGGAATTGATAAACGTAGAGAAAAAGGGAATTGTTTCATAGTTAGAAATGATATAAATTTGAGTTCCTAGATTGTTGTTGCTAATTTCAACCCAAAATATGCAAATCAATAGTCACTTAAAACTCATATTTGTTCCCGACTAACTAGAATTATAATCGATCAATATTTCACTTTTTTGACCAATTTGTCGTCCAACAAAGGAGCAGGATTTACAGCTTTTGGCAGCAACTTGTTTTCTAGCATCACTTGAGACAATCGCTTGACGCCATTCAGCAATGACGGATCTGTTTTCCCTAGTAACTTTTGATTTTCTTGGAGGCTTGGACTGCTCAGCCCTTTTAAAGATTCTAAGAATTGTTCTGGAGTCACTCCTGTACGGGGAGCTATGCGACTAGCAGCATCCTGGGGATTTTTTGTCAAGTAATCTAGGGCGCGAAACCGACCGTCAACTAAAGCCTGCAAAGCCTTGGGCTGCTTGTTAATTACATCGTCGCGTACTATCAGAACATCGACAATTTCACCGGGGATTTGCGAACTATCAAACAGTTGTTTTGCGCCTACTGCTAGCAGCTTTGTCCGAGCATATCCAAAGGTAACAACAGCATCTACCTTTCCATCTTTAAAAGCTCGTTCATGTTCCGATACTCCTAAAGAAACAATTTTGATATCTTTAGGTGACATACCTTTTTGTTCTAAGGCACGGGTAATTATGAATGCTCCTAGTGCAGTAGATTCGACGCCTACTGGTCGGTTTTTTAAGCCTTGCAAATTTGGAATCTCTGGTTTGCCGAGAATCACATCCCCACCGTTAGAAAAATCCATTACAACTACAATCTTTACGTCGGGATTGGTTGCTGCCAATACCAAAGCTTGGTCGATGGATATGCCCGCTGCTTCAATTTCTCCATTTCGATAGGCTCGTACCTCTTCTGTACCTGAAGGGTAATCTACTAATCGAATAGGAGTATTGTCATAGTACCCTAAACTGCGAGCCAAGTACAGAGTTTCATAGCCAGGCCAAACATTGGCACCGACTCGCAAAGGGGCTTCTGCTTTCGTGCAACTAGCTAATATCACTGTACACAGGGTGACTGTCGCAATGCCAAGCATAAAGCTTTTTAGTTTCCGGCTCACTTTTTTCCAAAACTTGAGGTCAAACATCAGAAGATTTTTCAGCATATACTTAGGTAAGCTCCTGCTTATTGATTAGTAAATTATACTTGTTGGTCAGCACTTAAGTTCAGGTGGTGCGATCGCCAATATTGACCAATATATTCAATATAAACACCGATCGCCAACTTCTAGCAGCGACTTGAAAGTGAATAATTGCCCTGCAACAAATAACCTGTGACCAACAACTTTGTAGCCAACCTGCGTGGGTACAAGTATTAACACCAGTTTTATAAAGTTTTGCGATAAAAGTATTCGTAGGATGTGTCGCTTGCGATAAATTACTGGCATTGAATTGCAAATCTGATAGCGACGCACCTTACCCATCGGGTAGAGCAAGCCCAACAATTGTTTTGTAGCACGATTTGTTATAAATGATATGAATAGCATTGCGATCGAGTTTTGCGATAAAAGAAGTGTTGGGAAAGAGTGAAACGGATGATTATTTACACCGCAGAGAGTTTGTCAGGTGCGTCGCGGTGAGATTGTGGATATGCAAGTTGAGGTATCCCAATGCCAAATGCCCTGTTTGCCAAATGCCCTGTTTGCCAAATGCCCTGTTTGCCCAATGTCCATGAGTACCTCATATGGGAGATGGAAAGGCTATAACTCCCATGTGTCGATCGCACTTACACACCAGCGCCATTTTATGGTAGGAATTAATACTTGCGAGAAAATCGACACAGCAGTTCACATTGGGAGAGTATTGAATGTCAGGTAGCGAAGTCCGTGCAGACTTTTGGATGAGCGAGTACATTACCCCTTGGGATATTTACGTTCACGGCATCATCGGCGTGCTCGCTTACAAAAAAACAGCCTATCAGGAAATGTACGTAGTTCAAACCGGCACCTACGGCAAAGGCTTAGTTTTGGACGGGAAATGGCAATCTTGTACGGGCGACGAGTTTCTGTACCACGAACCCCTCGTGCACCCAGCCATGATTGCTCACGGTTCGCCCAAAAAAGTGCTAGTTCTCGGCGGTGGCGAAGGAGCTACAATTAGAGAAGTGTTGCGCTGGAAAAGTGTTGAAAAAGTAGTGATGGTAGATATTGACGGCGAAGTAGTAGAAGCTTGCCGCGAACACCTGCCAGAAATGCACCAAAACGCCTTTGACGACCCCCGTTCCGAAGTAGTAATCGGCGACGCTTTGGACTATTTAGACAACACAGATAACGATTGGGATATTGTGATTTCCGACTTATCCGATCCCATTGAAGAAGGCCCATCTTTCCAGTTGTTTACCAAGGAGTATTTTGAGAAAGTCCGCAAAATACTGTCACCTAACGGGTATTTCGTAGTGCAAGCGGGCCCCGTTTCTCCAGCAGAAATGAAAATGCACGCCCGCATTGTCAACACCCTGAAATCGGTTTTCCCCAACGTTCAATCCTGCACCAGCTTTATTTCTACCTACGGAGCTCCTTGGGGTTTTGCGGTAGCTTCCAGCCAAGAAATAAACACGCGGCCAGAACCTGAAGTTACCGACAAATTGCTCGCCGACAAAACAATTGGTGGGTTGCGGATGTTAGACGGGATTACACTGTTGGGACTGATGCAAGTTCCCGGTCACTTACGAAAAGTAATCGCCGAGGAAACCGAAGTTTATACGATCGCAGCACCACCTAAATTTTTCGGGAAAGGGTCTGTCGGTCAGTGAAGTTAAATTGAAAGAGAAAAGTCGTTTGGAGTAACTCACATGGGCAGTTTAATCCGCATAGTCGCTGCAATTTTTATTCCCCCGCTGGGCGTATTTTTAACCGTCGGAATTGGTACTGATTTTTGGATCAACCTGCTTCTAGCTATTTGGGTAATTGCCAAGCACGATCGGGGCTAGGTTGATATCAAAAAGACCTGTAAGGGCGGGTTCACAAACAATATCTGTCAGCAGCGCAGGGATATATAAACCCGCCCCAACCCAACAAATAACTAACAGGCTGCATCAATTTTGATTATCATGGAATAATGCAGGTTGATATTATCTGTGGGGTGGGGGTGGGTTTATTTACATTGTTGGTTGGTGTTCGATATTGTTGGTTAACCCACCCCTACGATAATTGCTAAGATAATGCAGGTTGATATTTTCTGTGGGGTGGGGGCGGGTTTATGTAAATTGTTGGTTGGCGTTAGATATTGTTGGTGAAAGGGCCCCTACCACAATTAACGATCGCAAAAATCGACTTCTTCACAAACCAATTCAGCGATTTTCCGCGCCGCCCCAGACTCGCCGCGCACACTGCGGAGCCGATCGCCAATCCGTGCTAATTTATCAGGATGGCTCAAATAGTCGATCGCCAGATCCGCCACAACATCCGCCTCCAGCCGCCCGATCAACTCCGGCACAATCTCCTCGCCCGCCCAGATATTCGGCCAAGCATAAAGCTTTCCCCTCCCCAATTGCAGAATCAGCCAATTAATCCCCGTCGCAAAAACAGAACCGACTAACGGCAAATTTGCCAACAATCCCGGCAAACCATCCCAAGCTTTCATCGCATCCAACTGCTGCGTCGGAATCAACACAATCATCGGTACAGCTAACGAACCCAATTCCGCAGTATTCGCCCCCACAGTAGTCAAACACAGGCTGCATTCTGATAGCAAATCGTAGGCAGGAGTTTGCGTCCAAAGTTCTATTTGTAAGCCATTTGCTGTCTGCAAAAACGGCGATTCTGTTAAATGAAGTTCCGCGCTAGCGTTGGAAAATAAATGCAAGCAGGGATTTTGTTCAGCGTCGGCAAAACGTGCTAGAGTTTGCACATCTAAGCTCGGAGCAACCGGAATTACAAAGCGCGTTTCAGGGCGGACTCGATGGATCGATTGGGCGATCGCCAAACACAACGGTACACCTAAAGCTAATTTTGCCGCCTTAGAACCCGGTAACAATCCAATTAACTCTATTTCCCGTCGGGGTTGTACGCCGTCTTTTGTCTCCGATTTGCGATCGCCTACTTCCGCAATCAAATCTCCCACAACTGTAAATTTATCAGCATATTTTTGCGGAACTTTAGCCAAAACTTCCGGTTTCATCGCCGCAAACCTATCAATCCAGCGATACCACCGCGCGTCCCATTCCGCATAGGTAACAGTGCGATATTTTAGCCTTTTGCCAATAACAACCGTAAAAAATTGGTCGCCGCCTAAAAACAAAACAACTCCCGTTTCATACCAATCCCAATTTTGGGCAGTTTTGCCCGATAATAAAAATCGAAAAAAATGCTCCGGTGCTTGCACTCTATCCACTTCTGGGTAGCTCAATGCGATTTCTGCTTCTTTTCCCGTGGCGTGCGGACAGGGGGACAGCACCACCGAGATTCGCGCTTCTGTGCCCTTGTTTGCCAATTGCTGGCGCAATGCTTGCACGGCGGGACGCACCCATGTTGCTAATTCTCCGGGCCCGTTGGAAAGGATTAAAATATCGACTGTCATAGGATTTAAGATTTAAAAGGATACAAGGGAGAATTTATGACAGATTTAATGGATGCCGTCAAGATGGGTGATGTGGCGGCTGTGGAATGTGCGATCGAACAACGTGCAGATATCAACGCCAAAGATGACGAAGGCGCGACGGCTTTGACGGCTGCGGCTGAGGTTGGCAATGCTGATATTGTCAAAAAATTGCTCGCAGCAGGTGCGGATGCTAAGAGTCAGGATAATGACGGTTGGACGGCGTTAATGAGTGCCGCTGCTGCCGGACATACCGAGATTGTACAGCTTTTGCTGGATGCGGGGGCGGATGTGAATGCTAAAACTGCTTTTGGTTTGACGGCTTTGATGAGTGCAGCGGGTAGCGGGCGCGCTGATGTTGTGCAGGTTTTGATCGATCGAGGTTCCGATCTCAAAGCCAAGGATAATAATACTTGGACTGCGTTAATCTGGGCATCTTCGGAAAAGCACCAAGATGTGGTTGAGGTTTTGAAGCTGGCGCGCGATCGCCATTAACAACTTAGCAACCGGGTTTATCAAATAAACCCGGTTTCTGGATGATATAATTAATTAATAAATTTGCCATTTTTATATCATGGTACTATTCGATCGAGAAATGCGTTTGCCAACTAGCGCCGAACTCCCTTCTTCGGATGATACTCCAGTGGATAACGAAAATCAAAACTTTCTTCCCAACTTACTGTTATTCTTGCTCAAATTTCACTGGCGCGAGCGGAATGACTGGTTTTTTGCGGTGGATATGGGAGTTTATCACACGACGGGAGTAAGTCATCTAGTTCCAATCGTTCCTGACGGCTTTCTAAGTCTGGGTGTCGAAAGATTCAAAGGCGATACTTTGCGCCTCAGTTACGTCCTGTGGGAAGAAAATAATATTCCCCCGATTTTTGCCCTAGAGATTGTTTCTCAAACTTACGGCGGTGAATACGATAAAAAAATTGAGATTTATGCGCGGTTGGGCGTGCTATACTATGTGATTTACAATCCCTACTACTGGCGGCGAGACCAACAGCAACCGTTTGAAGTTTATCGTTTGGTAAATGGCGAGTACGAACAGCAAATTGGTGAACCTTTTTGGATGCCGGAAGTGGGTTTAGGAATTGGTCGAGGTCGGTACAGCGATGGGGAACGACAGTTGGAGGTTTTGTACTGGTTTGACGAACGAGGTACTAGGTATTTGACGGCTGAAGAATTGGTGGCTCAATATCGCGATCGCTTTGGCGAGTTGCCGGAATAGCAAAGCGCGATCGCCATTTTGTTTCAATGGGCGATTCCACCCATCAAATTCAACACCCACTCATTAATCGCTTCTGGATTTTTAGCCTAATAAAAAGTATGAAAAACTATTTAATGATTCTGGCAATCGATTCAAGTTCAAATTGCCGCCACCTTTAATTACGGCGATCGTGTCCAATACTATCGCACCAGATGAGCTATCTGAGAATTTTGTTTGAATTTGTAAATCTAGATTATTGTTGATAGGAGACAGAATGTACCAATCTAAATATCCTCCCAGCCGGATACTGTCCTGACCTTGTGTAAAGTTCTGAATTGTAGCAAAACCAGGCCCATTGTAGAAAACCTCAATGTTGACCAATGCAGATCTAATACCCATTGGCGTAGTCGTACCCAATAGGAATTCATCCTGACCTGTACCACCAATCAGAGTATCAAATTCATTGTCGCCCTTACTTTCATAAACCGTGAAGATCCCACTTGTGAGAACATTAGGGACACTTCTACCTACTTCAACTCCAATGAGTCTGGTATTCCCCGCCCCGAAACCAGTAACAATATCATTACCAGAAGTTCCGACAAAAGTCGCAGTACGATTAGGATCAAATTGTCCTAATTTCAGATAGTGTTCTCTGCCAGTTTTAAACACTCCTGAATTGACAAGTGACCTGATATCGCCAGTGAAATAATCCGGTTCAGAGAAAGAAGTCGCAAACAGACCATCTTTGATTCCGAATTTAATGAAATGCTGGTAACCATTTTTAAAGGTTCCATTTTGAATAAACGGTAACAAATCTCGATTATTTGCTACATAAAATGCTTGGTCGTAGTCAGGCGATACTCGCGTGCGACCTTCTTCGTAACCAAACTGGATAAAGTGGTCTAAACCAGAAGCAAAAGGCGCGTTTGGATTGCTTGAGTTGCGGATTGAGGGAACAATATCTGGATTTTGAGCTAGATAGGTTTGTTCGTCAAAGTAACGCGATACTGCGGTGAGGCCACCAGCTTGACCAAATTTTTCAAAGTGTTCTCTGCCAGATTTGATGATTCCTGCATCAAGTGCTGGTTTCAGCCACGGATACTGTGAAAGGTAGTATTGTTCGTCGAAGATGTCATAGTTTGTCATGCCATTTACCTGATTTTTAGTCTACAGATTTGTTTGTTAAAATCAACCCACTATTACTAACTCTACTAGCTCATTATGTCAAGTTAAGTATTATCTAGCAGCATTTTTTTTGCTGGTAGACACAAAAGGGCGATCGCAAGAAAACTCAAAAGCCATCAATCATCAGTATCAACTAATGACCAATGACTAATGACTAATGACTAATGATTAATGACCAATGACTAACCGATCGCGAAAGTACCGTTACCATTAGATTGGATGAAACTCAAATTCAAGTTTGCACCTCCTTCAATCACGCCGAGTACATCTCCAAAACGCTGGATTGACAAATTGCCACCAACAGGAGTCAGGCTGTAACCGCTTAAAGAATTTCCTTGCAGTTGGATCAAATCATTTTCTATGTCGAAGTTGCGAATCGTAGCTTGACCGTTACCTGTATACAGCGCTGCGGCGGAGGGATTCCCGGCTGATGCAGGAACTCCGAGGACGAATGTATCAACTCCCGGGCTGCCAATTAGGACATCGAATTCATTAGTTCCAAAGCTTTCATACTGCCGGTTTCCGTTGCGATCGATACCTACTTCTACTCCCACAAGTTCGGTATTCCCCACGCCAACGCCTGTGATAATGTCGTTGCTACGGCTGCCAACAAAAGTTGCGTCGCGGCTTGGCTCGTTTTTCCCGAAATTGAAGTAGTGTTCCCGACCAGTTTTCAAATTTCCAGAGTTGACAAATGGCACAATATCAGGATTTTTCTTTAAGTATTCCGGTTCAAAAAATGAAGTTCCAAAACGGCCTTCTTTGGCCCCGAATTGAATGAAATGCTGGTATCCTGATTTGAAAGGTGCATTAGCCCCGATAAACGATCGCAATTCTGAGTTATTTGCCAAATAAAAATCTTCGTTGTACTCAGGCGATACTTTAGTGCGGCGCTGTCCTTCATCGTAACCGAACTGAATAAAGTGATCGAGGCCGGTGGCAAAAGGCGCGTTTGGGTTGACAGTTTTGACAAAGGGTGCGAGATCTGGGTTGCCTGCAAGGTAAGTAGCTTCGTCAAAATAACGCGATACTTTAGTTAAGCCACCTGCTCTACCAAATTTTTCAAAGTGTTCTTTGCCAGATGCGATTACTCCGGCATCAATGGCCGGTTTGACCCAAGGATATTGGGCGAGGTAGTATTTTTCGTCGAAAATTGCGTAGTTAGCCATGTTTTATACCTATGGTTTTGATGAGCTTGATTGTGAATACCAATTAGCTTTTCATTGACTCGATCGCGGATCGGGAACTTACAGCAGATTCCAGGTTTATGAAGTACGCCTCGGATCGAGAAATTCCGGTAGGGACACGGCATTGCCTTGTCCCTACTGCACTTCATAAACCTGGCATATACTGTATAGAATTCAGAAGTTATAAAATGGTTTTAAGTTCCTAGGCAAATATTGAGTTTTGTGACATACAAATTACTAGAATTTTTTATTCTATGTTCATAGATTATGCCTTTTCCCCCTCAATTAACTGCTCTATCGCAAGTATGATCTGTTATACAAAAGTTCGAGCTTGTTTCGGGATTTTTTTTCTCAAAGGTTTGTTGATTTTTGGGGATTTTTTTATGATAGCTTGCTTTAAACATATTTTATAAGATATGTCAAGTAAATTTTTGTAAAGATAATTTGGAGCATTTGCTCAAGGAATTTGTAAAATAATGTAACTAAAAATTGCAATAAATTTGTCGAATTGTGTAATTAGCAGGATCGAATCGCCTAATGGCAAGCGTTTTCTGGTAAAAATGCTTAGGGGACAAAAAAATTCCCGATTGCCGAAAACAGCATCTTAAAGGAGCCTAACCGGATGTTCACTCACGTCAAGCCCACCATTCGCCACGTCGTGCCGGAAAACTTGCAGGGGCGATCGCTCATGAAGGTGGTCTATGTCGTACTAGAACCGCAGTATCAAAGCGCCCTCTCCGCAGCGGTTCGAGCGATAAATAACAAAAATCCGAATCTGGCAATAGAAATCAGCGGCTATCTGATCGAAGAACTCCGCAGCCCGGAAAATTACGAGGCCTTCAAGCGGGATGTGGCTGATGCCAATGTATTTATTGCTTCTCTAATTTTTATCGAAGATTTGGCCGAAAAAGTGGTAGCGGCTGTGGAACCGCTGCGCGACAGCTTGGATGTCGCCGTCGTCTTCCCGTCGATGCCTGGGGTGATGCGACTCAATAAAATGGGCAGTTTCTCGATGGCGCAGTTGGGACAAAGCAAAAGCGCGATCGGCGAATTCATGAAAAAACGGAAGGAAAAATCCGGTAGTTCCTTCCAAGACGGAATGCTGAAACTGCTGCAAACTTTGCCGAAAGTGCTGAAATATTTGCCGATCGACAAAGCTCAAGATGCCCGCAACTTCATGCTAAGTTTCCAGTATTGGCTGGGCGGTTCCCAAGAAAACTTGGAAAACTTCTTGCTGATGCTGTCACATAAATATGTATTCAAAGGCCAGGAACAGTTAACTTTTCAAGAACCTGTTGTCTACCCCGACATGGGGATTTGGCATCCTTTAGCACCGTCCATGTTTGAGGATGTCAAAGGATATCTGAACTGGTATAATGCCCGCAAAGATATTTCCGCAGACCTCAAAGATCCCCTCGCACTTTGCATTGGTTTAGTGTTGCAGCGCACTCACTTAGTTACTGGAGATGACGCGCACTACGTAGCAATTGTGCAGGAATTGGAGGCAATGGGGGCGCGGGTGTTACCGATTTTTGCAGGCGGTTTGGACTTCTCGAAACCGGTTGAAAGCTTTTTCTTGGAAGTTGGGCCCAAAGGTGTGGCACCGCTGCCGATCGTAGATGCGGTAGTTTCTCTGACTGGTTTTGCGTTGGTTGGCGGCCCGGCGAAACAAGATCACCCAAAGGCGATCGAGACTTTGAAAAAGCTCAACTGCCCTTATATGGTGGCTTTGCCGCTGGTTTTCCAAACGACGGAAGAGTGGGAAAATAGCGATTTGGGCTTGCACCCGATTCAAGTTGCTTTGCAAGTGGCGATTCCTGAGTTGGATGGTGCGATCGAACCAATTATTTTGTCGGGTAGAGATGGCGCAACTGGAAAGGCGATCGCCCTGCAAGATAGAATCGAGGCGATTTCCCAGCGCGCCATGAAATGGGCAATGCTGCGGCGCAAACCAAAATTAGACAAGAAAGTTGCGATCACAGTCTTCAGCTTTCCGCCCGACAAAGGCAACGTCGGCACAGCCGCTTACTTGGACGTTTTCGGCTCAATTTACGAAGTATTGAAAGCCCTAAAAGGTAACGGTTACGACTTGCCAGAACTGCCGGATTCCGCCGAAAAACTGATGCAAGAAGTCATCCACGATGCAACAGCCCAATACCAAAGCCCGGAATTGAATATTGCTTACCGGATGTCGGTAGCTGAATACGAAGAATTCACTCCTTACTCGGAACGTTTGCAAGAAAATTGGGGCCCGCCTCCTGGGCATTTGAACAGCGACGGACAAAATTTGCTGATTTTCGGCAAACATTTCGGCAACGTATTTATCGGAGTGCAACCTACCTTTGGATATGAAGGCGATCCGATGCGGTTGTTATTCTCTCGTTCTGCTAGTCCGCACCACGGTTTTGCTGCTTACTACACTTATTTAGAGCGCATTTGGGGTGCGGATGCGGTGCTGCACTTCGGCACTCACGGTTCCCTAGAATTCATGCCTGGTAAGCAGATGGGAATGTCTATCGATTGTTATCCCGACAGTTTGATCGGCAAAATTCCTAACCTTTATTATTACGCCGCGAACAATCCCAGCGAGGCAACAATTGCTAAGCGTCGCAGTTATGCTGAAACCATCAGCTATCTGACTCCTCCGGCTGAAAATGCTGGTTTGTACAAAGGTTTGCAGGAACTCAGCGAGTTGATTGCTTCCTATCAAACTTTGAAGGATACGGGCCGGGGTGTGCCGATTGTGGATGCGATCGTCGAAAAATGCCGTTTGGTCAATTTGGACAAGGATATCGCCTTACCTCCGGAACAGGAAAGAGGCGTTGCTGCGGGCATGACTGCGGAGGATCGGGACAATTTAGTTGGCTTGGTTTACCGCAAGTTGATGGAGATTGAGTCGCGGTTGTTACCTTGTGGTTTGCACGTTGTTGGGAAGCCACCGACTGCGGAAGAGGCGATCGCAACACTCGTCAATATCGCTAATTTAGACCGGGAAGAAGACGGATTAGTCAGTTTGTCGCGGATTATTGCTCTAAGTTGCGATCGGAATATTGACGATATCTACACCAACAACGACAAAGGCATTTTAGCAGATGTCGAACTGCTGCAAAACATCACCTTAGCCTGTCGCGATGCCGTCACCGCTTTAGTCAAAGAACAAACCGATGCTGAGGGTCGAGTTTCCCTAGTTTCCAAGTTAAATTTCTTCAACATGGGCAAGAAAACACCTTGGATTGAATCCTTACACGCAGCCGGTTACAAAAAAGTCGATGTAGAGCTAATTAAACCGCTCTTTGAGTATCTCGAATTCTGCTTACAGCAAGTTTGCGCCGACAACGAATTAGGCGCACTGTTACGCGCGTTAGAGGGCGAATACATTATCCCCGGCCCAGGCGGCGATCCGATTCGCAACCCGGATGTTTTGCCGACTGGCAAGAATATGCACGCTTTGGACCCGCAGTCAATCCCTACGACGGGGGCGATTAAGTCTGCTAAGGTTGTAGTCGATCGGCTATTAGAAAGACAGCGCACTGATAACGACGGCAACTATCCCGAAACCATCGCCGTTGTGCTCTGGGGAACCGACAACATCAAGACTTACGGCGAATCCCTCGCGCAAGTAATGTGGATGGTGGGAGTGAAGCCAGTTCCCGACGCTTTAGGCCGCGTCAACAAACTGGAATTGCTGTCTTTAGAAGAATTAGGACGGCCTCGAATCGACGTAGTAATTAACTGTTCCGGCGTATTCCGCGACTTGTTCATCAACCAAATGAACCTGTTAGATAAAGCCGTGAAAATGGCAGCAGAAGCCGACGAACCCTTAGAAATGAACTTCGTCCGCAAACACGCATTGAAGCAAGCCGAAGAAATGGGAATTAACCTGCGCCAAGCAGCCACCCGCGTCTTTTCCAATGCTTCCGGTTCCTATTCATCTAACGTCAACTTGGCGGTAGAAAACAGCACTTGGGAAAGCGAAGCCGAGTTGCAGGAAATGTACCTAACCCGCAAATCCTTCGCCTTTTCTTCCGACAATCCCGGAACAATGGAACAAGACAGGCAGATTTTTGAATCATCCTTAAAAACTGCTGAAGTCACCTTCCAAAACTTAGATTCTGCGGAGATTTCGCTAACCGACGTGTCGCACTATTTCGACTCCGATCCGACAAAACTGATCGGCAGTTTGCGCGCCGATGGCAAGAAACCAACATCCTTCGTTGCTGATACCACAACAGCCAACGCCCAGGTACGGACGCTATCAGAAACCGTGCGTTTAGATTCGCGGACAAAGCTGCTGAATCCGAAGTGGTACGAGGGGATGTTATCGCACGGATATGAAGGCGTGCGGGAGATTTCTAAGCGTCTGGTGAATACGACTGGATGGAGTGCGACTGCGGGCGCTGTGGATAATTGGGTGTATGAGGATGTGAACGGTACGTTTATCCAAGATGAGGAGATGCAGAAGCGTTTGCTTAACTTAAATCCTCACTCATTCCGCAAGATTGTGAGCACTTTGCTTGAGGTGAATGGCCGGGGTTATTGGGAGACTTCGGAGAGTAATTTGGACAGGTTGCGTGAGTTGTATCAGGAGGTGGAGGATCGGATTGAGGGGGTAGAATAGGATAGTTTGAGGCAGGCTTTCGGGCCTGCCTCTACATTCTCTATAAACTACTTATTTTGTGTTTCAAATCCCCATACTAGCCTAGCTAAGTTAACGAGCATTTCTTGACGCTTGTCTATGGCTTTGGAATCCCAAACATCAAACTGAGTAAGATTAAGATGATTTACAGTACGGTTTAATTGCGTGTTATTCCCTACACCAGGCTTTTCAACAAGGGAACGAGGGAGCAAAAGCTGTGACTGCTTATAACCGCTTTTCTTAGCATCATAGGTCGAGTCAGAAAGAGAACTGTTGATTGTCTTCTCTAAAAGAACCAAGTTACCAAGCTTTTCAACATAAGAACCATACTCATTCGGTTTGTCAAATTTACTTCTCAGCTCAGGGTTGACTGATTTTGGTAGTATGTGTTCAATAGTTATTGATTTATCTAAGTATCTATCTAACTGGCTAGCATTACTGTAAGCTTGGTTGTCCACAAATTGAGTTATTTTAGCTAGTACATAGCGAATACGATATGTAGCTATTTTAGATTCTGTTAATTCACGGAAAGCAGAATTAAACTCATTAGATAAAGATACGAATTTATCTATAAAATAAAATTCAATAAAAGCTTCAAATTGTTCTCGATTTTTTACTTGCAGTAGGTCTTGACTCCACTGGGAAAAATCACGAATCATATTGATGTCCTTACGAGTCGAACGAGTAATAGTGTAAGTAAATAAAAGATTTTCAATGTGATAACATAATTCTGTGAATAAATCCTTGGGCAGTTCTCTTGCCGCAAGAAGTAAGATAAAGTGTTGACTATACCTTCCTTGTAGCTTTTTAATATTCTTCAAGAATTGATTATCAGAACCATCAACATTTTTACATTTAGTAAAGTTGCTGAAGTCTTCACTTGCTTTGATTAAAGTATCCACAAACTTCAAAGGAAATTTATCTATTTTATATCTGCTACCTTCCTTAGTAAACCAATCATATACAGCTTCTTCAGGAAAGTTATTCTGCAAATTAACTGCATAGTGAGACATAATATAGTAACGCAAGAAGCGCATAGGATCTTCTTTAGAATCATGAATCGTATTAATCATTTTATCCCATCGTTTTTTTAACTCTTTCCAATGAAGTTTTAAATCTTTACTTTCTTGTTTAGATGTATTGATAAATAAGTAGTTTTTAAGTAAGTCCATAGAGTTTAACCCAACTCCACGATGGTTGATTGTCTCAAAAACTTTAAGAGCACTCTTCAAGTTTAACGTTCCAATTCTAATTAATTTAACTCGACTGGTAAAAGTACCAGAAAATTGTAGCCTTTTTTCAACACTAGACCCAAAACGGGACAACAAGAATTCCCTAATTGTTTCATAAGCCTCGACCAGCTTAGTAGCTGATTCAGAGGCTGTTTTATCAATATTTGAAATATTACTTTTACTGTCAGCAATAATTTCTAAAACTTTGCCCCCATCTCCATATTGAAGAGTTAGTCGATATCTATCTATGTCTAGACCAGTCTTAGTATCTTGATCGACTCCTGCTATTAAACCTTCTATCGCTTTTGATGTCTTTCCTGATTCAATAATCACAAAATCTCGAATGGCACAGAAAAGCAAATATATTGTTGTTAGCCTTTGCTGACCATCAATTAATTGAAAAGTTCCGTTATCTGGATAGACAACAAGAGAGCCTAAAAAATACTCGCTATCCTCTAGTGGTTCGTCATTATCATATAATTCATCAATAATATCTACAAGCAATTTTTCAACATTTTCATCAGCCCATACATACTCCCGCTGAAAGTCTGGTACTGCATAAAACTCTTTAAAGAGATCGGCTATACTTAAATTGTGAGATTCAATTCTGGGTGCAGTTGCCATAATAATTTTTGGTTAACCTTTGAAGGAATAACCATTATCTTAGCATAGAGTAACCTCATGTTTGCTTGTATAGGGATCGCTGCTCGGCTTTCCCCGTAATCGGACTTTAGGGAGTATTCTAGAAAAAACAGGTACAGCCATGATGACTTACAAAGGTTACAGTGCTAACATTGAAGTAGATTTAGAAGCGGAAATTCTTTTCGGGCGAGTGCTTGACATTAATGACATAGTGACTTTTCAAGCACAAACTATTGAAGAAGCGCGCCAAGAATTTCAAAACTCGATCGATGATTATTTGGAGTTTTGCAAAGAATTGGGACAGGAACCCGATCGACCCTATAATTAAGTTAGCTCCATTAACGAGGTAAACTATGTCACTAACTGTAACCGAATATAAATATGTAGAATTAGACGAGAAGAATACGCCTATCATCACAGGGACTACGATGAAAGTAGTTGAATTAATGACTTCGGTAAAAGCTTACAGCTTGAGTCCTGAAGAATTACTGGAAAGCTATCCTCACCTAACTTTGAGTAAAATTTACTCTGCTTTAGCCTACTACTGGGATCATAAACAAGAGCTTGATGCAGATATGCAGCGCCGATTCGACTATGCCGAAAAGTTGCGATTAGAAGCGGGCGAATCTCCTTTGGCTAAAAAACTCCGCGCCCAAGGATTAATTAAATGACTATAGCTTTGTACATGGATGAGAATGTGCCTCTACCGATTGCAAAGGGATTGAGACAAAGAGATGTAGATGTTTTGAGAGCTCAAGAAGATAACCATCAAAACACGCCAGACCATATTATACTCGATCGCGCAATGGATCTTCAGCGTGTTATTTTTACACAAGACGACGATTTTTTAGCCATAGGTAACAGCCGCCAGCAAGAAGCAGTAAATTTTGCTGGCGTTATCTATGCCCATCAACAGAATGTAACTTTTGGTGATTGCATTCGTGACTTAGAAATTGTTGCTAAGGTTAGCGAACCAGAAGATTTAGTTAACCGCGTTCAGTACCTACCTTTATAGCCAACTTCTTATTTGGATAGGGGTAGGGTGTGCCTTACCCCTAACACAAAATTACTTCACCCTAGTCACATTTTTTTGCGGTTTGCGATCGTTGTGTTGTTCGCGGTAAGCGTCAATTATTTCTACAGTACAACCTGCAATCATTGACGCAAACGTACTTACTATTACACTTTGTTGATAGTAAATAGTCACACCACCTGCAAAGCAAATAATTGCCATCTTGACCAGTAGAATTTGGGTAGCTAAAAACTGACGGCGTTGGGAGTTGGGAACTCTGACACCATTAAAACGTTTGATCTGTGGCATATGTTAGAATGATTGTGTGTTTTAATTTCAATGAAGGCACCAGGTTAGTTATCGGTGCCTTTTTTCTAGAATTTTCACCGTTGCTTGTTAGCTGTAATGTCTATCCCAAGAAAACCTTTTTTGCTCTGGTAATCCATCGTGAAACGAATTTATCGAATTCCAACCAGAGATAAGACTGAATTAAACCTAAACCTGTGAGTAAGGTTATGAAATATACCTTCCACAGCGGAGTGCCATCCTTGATTAACTGATAATGCTGCTCTTGCAAATCACCCAGCCACTCTTCTTGAAATTGTATTGGAACGATATTTTCAATAAAAGCAATGAACCGAGCATTCGTATCTTCTTCTAGTATGGCTGACCGTGCTATGTAAACCTTCGTTCCAAATAGCAAAAGCTGTAAGAAGCAGTAACTAAACAACAGATGGATGCCAAACGGAACTTTGAGAAAAATAACATCAGTCACCAGAATGAAGATACCAGGAAAAAAAATGGCAACTACGGAATTTAGAATCATTTTACTGCCTTTTTCTAGCGCTGTATCTCGACCATCATAAAAATAATGAAAAACTCCATAAGACATAAAAAGAAGTGCCACAACAAGTATAAAAGTGGCAGGAAAAAACAGAAATATTCCAAATAGCGTCTTTGCTAGGGTATGATTAGATAAAAGGCAGACTATACCCAGCATATCACCAATAATAAAGCTGAAGAAAATTAATGAGATGATACCTATGCTGGCGATTATAAGTTGGTCTTTGGTTAACAACGTTTTCTCGTTCATCTTATACCCCTCCCCAAGCTGGTTCCCACCCAGCCACATCGTTGAGAAATTGCTTTTTATCTGCCAGAACTTTCATACCTAACCCTGTAATTCTGTAGTACCTCCGCCGCGCACCTCCTCTTTCTTCCGGTGTCTCATCACCCCAGCGTGCTTCTAAATAGCCTTTCTCCTCTAGCTTGTGGAGGGTTGGGTACAGGGAACCAAAGCCGAGTTTAATTTTCCCGCCACTCGCCTCCTTCACCGCCTCAATAATCTCCAGGCCGTAACGTTCGCGGTGAAAGACTGATGTGAGTACAGCTTCTTCTTTTGGCGACAAATCAAAAATGCTATCTTGATTGTTTTTCATACTCTCCTGTCATTTGATGTTCATCTCATGTCTAATGGTATATCAAACTATTTGATAGTGTCAAGGGACTTTAAGATCGAGTTGCTGAAGCTAGCGTTCGCTTGTCAGATCGCTTATGCCACGGACATTTCAGGATTGGAGGCAGATGAGTAGGAAGCGATCGCCCTTTATGCTATTCTATAAGTAGATACGTTTTGTATATACAATTTCTGCCGTTTGAATATGACTATCTCGCCCAAACGACTTGAAGAATTAGAAAATATTCCAGAATCTGCGATCGATACCTCTGATATTTCTGAGTTAGATGCGAGTTTTTGGGAAACAGCTAAACTGGTAAAACCGCTAACAAAACAAGCTATTTCTTTAAGAGTCGATCGCGATGTATTAGATTGGTTTAAAAGTCAAGGGAAAGGTTATCAATCTTTAATGAATGCTGTGCTGCGGTCTTATGTTGAACATCACGTAAAAAGCAGTGAATAAATGTGGATTATCCTCTGGATCATGCTGTATCAATTCCTGTGGTTTACCATTTAGCAAAAGCATTACTTACGAAGCACGATCGCCCTCACAACTCACTCAATAATGCTACAATCCTTAATATAGGTCGTTTAGCCACGATAAAATACCGCTATGACTACCCTCACCCTCAACCTAAACCCCATTATCAAGCTGACAGACGAGCAGTTTTTTCAACTCTGTCAGGAGAATGAAAATATTAGATTGGAACGCACGGCTAAGGGAGAATTAATTATCATGTCACCAGCAGGAGGAGAAACTGGAAGCAGCAATGCAGGATTAACGGCACAGATTTGGATTTGGAATCAGCAAAAAAAACTGGGTAAAGTGTTTGACTCTTCAACAGGTTTTAAACTTCCTAATAATGCAAATAGAGCGCCTGACGCTTCTTGGGTAAAATTAGAACGCTGGGATGCTTTGACTCCCGAACAACAAAAGAAATTCCCCCCAATTTGTCCTGATTTCGTCGTCGAGTTAATGTCTCCCAGTGATAGTTTGAAAGAAACTCAGGATAAGATGAAAGAGTATCGAGATAATGGTGCTGTTTTAGGTTGGTTAATTAATCGCAAGTCTCGACAAGTAGAAATTTATCGTCCGAATCAAGAAGTTGAAGTGTTAGAATCTCCAGTCACTGTATCAGGTGAAGATGTTCTCCCCGGATTTGTGCTGAATCTTGAGTCGATTTGGTAAAGTGCGATCGCACCTGTCCAATGTTCAATAGAGTAAAATAGAGTTAAAGTTCTCGTGGAGTATTGGCAATGGTTCAAACCCTGACGTACAGTAAAGAAGAGCTTGCAGGTTCTCACCTCGTTTTACATGATATCAGTTGGGAAACCTACGAACACTTGTTAGAAATATTTGCGGAACGTTCAACGCCGCGCATGACTTACTATCAGGGAACTTTAGAACTCATGGTACCTTTACCAGAACATGAGAGGTATAGCTGGACTCTCGGGCGGCTAATTGTAGCACTTTCTGAGGAAATTGGGATTGAAATTATCGGATTAAAATCATCTACTTGGCGTTCGGAACCGAAAAAAGCTGGCAACGAAGCTGATGAATGTTTTTATATCCAAAATGAAGCTTTAATGCGGGGAAAGTTAACTATCGATCTCAAAAATGACCCGCCGCCAGACTTAGTTGTGGAAATGGATTTGACTAGCTCATCTATTAATAAAATGGCGGTTTATGCGGAACTTAAAGTGCCGGAAGTTTGGATTTGGAAGAAAGGAAAACTAATAATTAACATTTTAACTGATACGGGTTATGCCGAGTCGGAAACGAGTTTGGCATTTGCCTCGTTTCCTGTCAAAGAACTCGCACAGTTTATGAATTTAGACTCAGAAAAGGGAGAGAATGCGAGAATTAGAGAGTTTAGAGAGTGGGTACGATCGCGCTTACAGAATCAGCTACCCTAGGGAAACGGTAGTGCCACCTCCGGCGCGAGCACGGATACGAACACGGCATAATACCCGGCGGTTGAAACCGCGTCTATACAGACAAAACCCGCCTCCGCGGGTTGAAGAAGACCGGGCAGTTGAAATTATCTTATTTTCTTCAGTCCGCGGAGGCGGACTTCGTTTGTGTAGACGCGGTTTCAACCGCCGTTTCATCTTTGCACATACTGTTTCATCACGGGATTCAAACTAAACAAAGTTATCTTTTCATCTTCTATTGCATCCAATAAAAACCGATTTCCCAGAGATCGCACTGCATTGACTATTTCTGACGGGGAAAATGGTATTTTGTTGAAAAATTGCGACACACCAACGGGTTCAGGTTGATTAGCCAGGTGAATCATCACTGCCAACTCTGCCGGAGTCAAACGCCCAAAAGGTTGAGATAATTGAAATTGCAGCGATTCATCTAAAATCGGCATTTCGCACTGCAAAAACTCCGCAACTCTCCCCCCAAATAACTCTCGAATCAGGGTTGCAGTCAACTCCAACCACAGAGGATTGCCTTGATAAATATCAATCAAAGTTTCCCATGTTTCCTCATCGGATAACTTTTGGGAGTTCAAAATCTCTTTAGCTGCTACTCCTAAACTTCCCAATACAAAACATCGCACGGGACGATTATCTTTTGATAATCTGGCAATTTCTCTGGGTTTTTCCCAACTATTCAATATCAAAC
The DNA here is from genome assembly GCF_020737865.1 of Microcoleus sp. PH2017_35_SFW_U_B. Lineage (NCBI taxonomy): Bacteria > Bacillati > Cyanobacteriota > Cyanophyceae > Oscillatoriales > Microcoleaceae > Microcoleus > Microcoleus sp. PH2017_35_SFW_U_B. The sequence goes on along the minus strand of NZ_JAEQDE010000036.1, from coordinate 54,327 downwards.
AACTTTGATGACAAACTTCGGCAATAAGTTTAAAAAATAACTGATAATCTTCATATCCAGTTTTATATTGTCCCGCGAGTTGTCCGCTGCTAAAAAGCATCTGTACGTCATCGAGGACAATCAGACATCGATATTTTCGCAGGTAATCGAGGAGTTGGGAAATTTTGGTTTCGATGTTTTGGGGAATTTCGGATGGTTGGGAAAAGATTTGCAGCAGGTTGGTGAGGGTTGCGTCTAGGGTTGGGGAAAAGCGGAGGCTGCGATAGATGACGTAATCGAATTGGGTTTTGATGCGATCGATTAGGCTTAGGGAGAGGGTTGTTTTGCCGATTCCGCTGATTCCGAGGAGTGCAATGAGGCGTGTGCGATCGCGCGTTATCCTGTTTTCGAGGGTGGAGAGTTCAGAAGTGCGATCGAAAAAGGTGAATATTTCCGGTGCGTCGCCTAAGTCTATGTGGAGTTGTTTAGGAGTTTGTGGGGAGTTTTGGGAATTTGTTGGACTTCTCGCCCTTTCTTGGCAAATATTGACGTTATTAATTTCTACAAAATTCTTGCCTATAGGTGATGAAATATTGTAAATTTTACCACTATCTAATATTGCTCGAAAATTTCTTTTAGTAATATCTTCTCCGAATCCCTCTGAGAGTATTTTCCATAATTCCGAACCAATATCTCTGGTATGACCTTCGCTGGAATGAGTCTCTTCAGCAATTTGTGGGTATGTCCGACCTTGGAATGTCCCTTCAAGGATAGCTTTTTGCAGATAGTCTATATGTTCTCCCGTCTTCGCGAAGATTAGTTCGTCGGCGAGTTTTAAGACTTCTGCGATGTCCATAAGTCAGTCGTGTGCTGGGATTTGTCGTATTATATCCGATCTTTCCGACATTTCCGACAAGATTCCGACATTTCCGATCTGCTTGTCTGAGGAAAGTCCCGACATTACCGATATACAAGAGTTACCTTTTGCTAGACAATATATACAAATACTTAATAATTCTTCATTATTCCTCTAATTGGTCAAGTATGAATACTTATACAGTCATCATGCTAGGGCCACGCGGCTCAGGCAAAACGGTATTTTTAGCTAGTATGTACAATCAGTTATGTACCCAAGGGGAAGGAGGCTTTTTTCTGGAGCTTGAAAGTGTAGAAAAAAGCAAACAATTACACGATATTTATACACAAATAGCTTTTGAAGAAAAGTGGCCACTTGGAACACGACGCAGCGAAGTATCAGAATGGACTTTCACTTGTCGCGTACAAACGAAGGATCTGCCTATCTATCCAGCTTGCAAGTTCACCTATTTAGATTATGCAGGTGGTTTGTTAACTGACCAGACAGACGAAGATGATCCGAAATTTGATGAGCAAGTCAAGAAAGCAGATGCTTTACTTGGCTTGCTGGATGGTCAAAGACTTTGTGCGTTGATGCAAAATGAAAAACTAGGCCAAAAGTGGGCAGTCAACGAGCTACCTAGAATTCTCAGCATCATGCAAAAAACTGGCAAACCGATCCATTTTATAATCAGCAAGTGGGATATTGTAGAAAAGAAATACACCCTCGAACAGATACGGGATTGTTTGCTGAAAGAAATTCCACATTTTAAAAATTTAGTCTTTAATTATAACAAGGCTGGAAAACCAATTAGATTAATTCCTGTGAGTGCAGTGGGTAAAGACTTTGTTACTATGAAACCAGATGGCAGTATGGAAAAAAATCTGAACATATTGCCCCAACCCTTTCAAGTAGAAATTCCTTTAGCTTGCATCCTGCCCGATTTAATTCAAGCTGATTGCAAAGAGGCCATAGACAAAATGAGAGAAGAACTTAACAGTCCGATCGAAGTTAAGGCAAATCTAAAATGGTGGGAGCAAGTGGGTCAAGTTGTTGGCGGAGGGCTAAAAGCAGCGCAAGACATCCTACCTATCCTAGGGGACTTATTCCTACCTAGAAAATATACAGCCTTGCAGGATGTAGTCCTAAAGATGGTTGAATTTGCTAGTGAATATGCGGAAGCACCAGCCAAGCAAAAGCAAGAAGCAGCAGATAGAAGATCCGAAGAATTAAGTAAGGAACGAGAAGAATTATTTAAGAAAGTAGAGGATGAAGAAACGGCTTTCAAATACGCTCTTAATTGTTTCCTATCTGTTCAAAATGACCTTTATCGCAAATTTCCAGAATCAGATTTAAAATTGCCATGAAAAATACTACAGCTTGGAGTTTTTTGGTTGGTTGTAATCAGTCTCTTGACTACCGAACAGTGGTCGCCCCAAATTTCATGTGTGAGTCTGGTATAGCTGGTTTACTTGCTAGAGTAACAGAAGGAGACTTGACGGAAAAAGGAACAGCATTCTACCGAGAAATTCATAACTCTAAAGTCGGAGATATAACTTTGATTTTCCGAGTAATAGAGGCAATAGCAGAAGATACTGGCATTTCAGGTAACGGCGTTCTCAAAGACCTTTTTGGTAGAGAAATTTATTTAATAGAAGGCATCGCTCTAAAAGGAATAGTGCCAAATATTGTGACGACTGCGAACAATCTGGAAGAAGCTCACAAGCGGGTTTTAGGAGATTATAGTAAGTTTTGGGAGGCTGAGGATTCGGTTTCTGCTGTTGCTTCAGACTCTTTTACATTGCAGATCAAAGGAGAAGAAACGGGTTTAAAATATAACAAACTTAAGCCTTACGTCGCAGGTAATAAGGTTGCAGCTACTAAGTGGGAGCGCCTGTATCCAGAACCACAACGTTTTGAAGGTGCAATTCACTCTATTGCAATTTTTCCAGATGGAAAAAATATTGCTATCCGATATGGCGATCGCAAAATTGTTGTTTGGAGTGTGCAGGACAAACAAGAACTCTATTCCTTGTCAAATTTAAGGGGGCTGACAGGAGGGTATCCCACTCCGATCGCGATCGACCCCACAGGGCATTTCCTTACAACTGCTATGATTGAGAACATCGATCAAAATAAAGTCAAAGTGTGGGACTTGGATGCAAGGGAACATAAAGATATAGGAAACTTAGGAATAGGTTTGGCTCATAGAGTTACATCAGTAGCCTTTACCCCCGATAGTAAAACAGTTATTATTGGGAGTGCTGATAGTAGGATTAAGTTGTTAGATGCTAGAGCAGAAGGGCTAGAAATTGGTACACTGTCAAGCCATGCTGGGCAGGTAAAATGTCTGGCTGTTGATTTGAATAATTGGTTTCTTGCTAGTGGGGACAGCAAGGGAGAAGTTAGACTCTGGAATTTACGAACTCACAAACAAGTTATACTTATTCAAGGACATTCACTGCCTGTTAATTCACTAGCTTTTAGTCCAGACGGTCAAACGCTTCTTAGTGGAAGTGATGACCACACAATCAAGTTTTGGAATGTAAAAACAGGCGATAATTCTAATGTTTTGGAATTCGATTATGACATTACATCAGTAGTTTTTAGCTCTGATGGGAATTTGTTTGCAACTGGAGACTACGGCGGTAATATCCAAATTTGGGATTTCCAAAGTAAGAAAGATATTTTTAAGGAGCGCGTACATTCCGCAGCAGTTACTTCAGTAGTTTTCAGTCCCGACGGGCGTACTCTGATTAGTGGCAGTAAGGATAGTACAATTGCAGTGTGGCAGCAAAAATAGGCTATACTTTCAGTTCATCATTAAAGTAGTACATCAGAATAGCAATTTAGTATCGAGAGAAGTGAGTGAAGCGCAGCTATCCCGTAGGGAATCGCCCTTATCTTCCTAAAGTGCGATCGCCTTCATGCCGAGTTTTTGATGAACTTCCACAGGTTCAAGACTGTTTTCTCCTGATTGTTTACGCTTCATTGACTCTAACAATTTCAGCTTAACTTCTTCCTTAACTTCTAAACCTGCATCAGCATCGCCCAAATATTCTTCTAAACACTGTTCAACGGTATGTCGAATCAAGTCCCGCAGTTGCTCAACTGTCATATCTTTGACTTGCATCTTAATCTCCTAGTCTGTGGGATTATCAATAAATAATAGCAACTTTAGTACAGTTGTCTCTGTAACTGAGCTATCCATTTCATGAATTTCGTTCCCGATCGACATATTCTTGAGCATCAATCCCATGCCAAATTTCCTTACCCAAACCTGATAATTCTAAAATACTGCGCTTGGGTGATAGAATCACCCGTTGACGAATATGTGTAAACAATTCAGAGATGAGTCGCATTTGCTCATCTGGTGCAAGTTTGAGAACCTGATTCAGTACCGTGCTGTAAGTAGACATAGACTCTGCATTAAGATTTTTGGGCTGATTGTCATTATAGCAATTTAGGATCGAGGGGACTGCGCGCGATCGCAGCTATCCCGTAGGAAATCGCCCTTATCTTCCCTGCATTGCGCCCTAATACACTTCACGACGATGAGCAATAACAGTCACAACCACCCGCTTTTGCTCCTCATCAATGTCATAAACAACCCGATAATCTCCAACGCGATAGCGATAGTATCCAGCTAAGTCGCCTTTGAATTGCTTAATATTTGGATGACTGCGAGGGTCAGTTTTCAACATTTCAAAACATCGATCTAGCTTGCGTTGTAAAGAAGCTGATGCTTCTTCAAAAAACTCCTGAGCATCAAAGCTAAGAACCACTGAATAAAAATTCAGATTTTCATCAGTATTTTCGTTTGAGTTGCTCAACGGTCGTCACCTTACCTGCTGCTACATCCTTTTTGGCTTTATTAAATGCTTCAACAAAGCCTGGAATTTTCAATAATTCCACCGTAGCTTCATTGCTTTCACGTTCTGCTAAATAAGCTAAAAAATCAGCCACAACGAGCAGCCGTTCAGGAGATAAGCTATCTATCGATTGCTTAAGGTTCTGGCGAAGTTCTTGAGTTTTCATAGTTCATAGCTATTGAAAATTATTAGAGCTACTTGCCTGATTATACCAGATAGTCTGAAATTCACCAAAGTGCGATCGCCCATCTTTACTTAAGTCTCAAACGGGTTAATCAGTGTGAGTTCAGCAATCCACCGAAAATCCCCTATATTTACTGCCTAATCTGCGCGTGTTCTGGTTGAGAAGCGTAGATAATATTACTGTCAAGCAGCATTATTCATCCCTGCCTGGAAGTGGACGATCTTGACGCAATTCTCGCTGCCATTCCACAGGATCGATAATATCAGCAAAGACATTACTTGCTGCAATTTTTTCCAATATTTCAACTATTCTCTGACGGCGAAGCTCAGCACTTAAAGTCGATCGCTCTTCTTGCAAAGTAACGTAAACTTTGACAGGCTCATCGCCCTGTTTTGGAACCTCATTAGCCCATTCTAAAAGGTTTCCCTTCAATATAGCCTCAAATATTCGCTGCATAGCTAATATCAACTATTCTCTATTTTTACTATTATAGCTGAATCGAGCATCATAGACTTCTCCCCGGTTCATACAGAAGATTCTCCCAATTGCAACGCTTCCCAACTCGCTACCGCAAACTCAGCCTCCATCTGTAGCACTTGAGCTTGATACTCTGGATCTTGTGCCATTTCAATCAGTGCTGCATCAATTTCCGATCGTTTATCCTGAGTTTGGGTTGTTACCCGATCGCGCATCAAAGCTGACAATACTTCTAAAAGCTGCTGTTGCTCGTCAGGAGTGAGACTTTGAGCCTGACTCAGTACCTCGCTATAAGTAGACATAGGCTTTATGTTGAGATTTTTTGGCTGATTGTTATTATAGCAATTTAGGAGCTAGGGAAGCGCGATCGCCTTTATCTTTCCAAAGTGCGATATTATTCATCCCTACCAGGAAGTGGACGATCTTGACGCAACTCTCGCTGCCATTCCACCGGATCGCTAATATCCTCAAAGACATTACTTGCTGCAATTTTTTCTACCAACAGCTTCAATTTGAGTTCTTGGGAGGATATCCCCCGATCGCGACCAGCTTTATAATCTTGCCAAGCAGCTTCACTCTCTGCTATTTCTTCTGCTGAAATCACTTCATCATCTTCTGCAACTTCTTCTCGTAACTGAATCATTTTTTTCAAGTCTTCTAATAACCGCAGTTGGTCTGCAAGCGTGAGGCTTTTAACTTGATTCAGTACCTTGCTATAAGTAAACATAGACTTGGTTGTAAGAGTTTTTGCTTGCTCTCTATTATATCTCAATTTACAATTCTGGGAAATGCGATCGCCCTTTTATTCCCAAAGTGCGATCGCTCTTATACTATCTTGCACAATTTGTTGGCTGCTGCGAATTCACCTCAAAGGCGATCGCAAACTCCACTTGCGGCAGCAATCTTTTGATAATCCGCAAGTGTTCCTCGGCGTCGTTTCGGCGGCGAAAACGCGCAACTGTCAGGCGTTGCAGGTTGGGCAGGTGACGGTAAATCACCCACGGGTAAAGTTGTTGTTTGTAGTTCATCGTTGTTCTGTCATAGATTGCGAGCAAAATGAGACACTAGAAAGGCAGGGCTGATTTCCCGTACTCTGCCCTTTTGCTGTCTATATAGACATAGTGTCTGGACAAAATTGTTTTGTCAAGCGGTCTAGACACAATGTCACATTTTGTAATGATTAAGCGAAGACAACCTCAAGAAGAAGCTGGCGAATCACTGCTGAAAAAACTGAGAGATGAGTTAGGAATGTCCCAAGAAGAATTTGCTCGGCAAATTGGGACATCGGTACGCACTGTGAGTCGCTGGGAAGCCGGAGATAACGTGCCGACATTCACAATTGCCCAGATGAAAGCTTTGGCAAATTTTTTGCGATCGCGTGGGTTAACTCTTGATGACTTGCCCGATCGCTTTGGCCCGCCTGAGTGAGGAGGTGAGAAAAATAGGATACGATCGCCCTCGATTTGCCTTCGATCGAACGAAAGAGGAGTATTTTCGCAGAGCGATCGCCCTTGATACTATATTATAAATAGATGGGAATATTGAGCCATGAATAACGTCAATTATGCTGGAATGAGCGATCGCAAATTAAAGCGATACATTCTCACCTACAGAGACGATCGCAAAGCTTTCTATGCCTATGTAGTGACTTTCAAAGCACAAACTATCGAGGAACTTCGCCAATAATTCCAAAGTTCGATCGACGATGATATAATTTTAATCCGCTGGTGAGGCTGCTGCACCATCTTCAAAGTTAAACTCATTTTCAATTGATGCAAAAAATTGGGAAATCTGCTCAGTCGATGTGATGTGATAAACACTTTTGGTACTTCGCGCCCGATCGATATATTCGCGATATTTTGGGTTCAAATATTTGTCGCACAACCAAAGCACGCGGTAACTGGTAAGCGAACTCTTTAATATTGGGGTGTTTTCCGGCCAGCCTGCGGGTGGTTTAAAGTAACCCGACATCAGTCTTTTAGTCACCCACCAGAAATGCACGTATAGCGGTAGATCGATAAAAACCAGGGTATCCGCCTCATCAAGTCGCAGCCAGAGGGTTTCTATGCAACCAAACCCGTCAATAACCCATCTGTCAGTCTGCAAAATTTCTTGATGGGCGCGCTTAAAATCTTCCTTTGGAACCTCAGCGCCGCCCGATCGATATTGAATCTTGTCTAAGATGTGAAGGGGTAATCCAGTGATGTCCGATAATCTCTTGCTGAGAGTGGATTTACCGCCTCCGGTGTTGCCAAATACTGCTACTTTTTGCATAGCTACTCCTGCGCCCGAGTTCAAGTTTAATTTTAGCCGATCGACTTTGCGAACAAGTCCAGAGCGCGATCGACTTTTCGATACCGCTGCATTCTACAATAATTGAAAATGGTATGATTCCCCGGGTTCCGGCTGCTAGCGGCGAGGTGCGTACATAATCACCAAAACGCCCAGCAATGCAATCCACCCTCCTAGTAAATCGTATTTATCAGGAGCAACGCGATCGACAATCGGGCCTATACAAAAAGCAACAAAGATTGCATCATATTATGTCCGATCGAATGTCTTGCTGCTAACATTAAATCATTGATTTTTCCAGGGATTACTGCGATGGCTAAGTCTAAAACTTACATTGGCAAATTAAAACCTCGATATTCCTTCATGCTGAACCCGTATAGCGATATCCGGTTGAGCAAATGCCCGAAGTGTGAAAAACTGACACATCTGCGGAAATTTGCTTTGTTTATCTGGATTGAGGGCCTGGGCCCACTCATACAGGGAAAAACCTGTCGCTACTGCTCGAAATGCGAGTTAATTATGGCGCATCAAGATGAATTGGAGGCAGAATTGATATTAGGCTTGCAGAAAATCGCACCGCAGGCGATCGGCAATGACTATTTTGTTGTCGGAACCTTCGATAAAAAGGTGTGGCAGGGCGGACTCAAAAATGAAGAGAATTATTTGAACTCGGAAATGTTCAACTATTTGGCTGATTTCAAAACAATGCTGGATTTGGAGGTTGAACCGGGAGGTTGGTATCTAGAGTAGGTATTCGATTTGGGGAGTTGCTGGTGCGATCGTAGGGAATCGTCTCTTATAATTAAAGACTTAGCATTTTATTTTTGAGCAGGTACGTTGTTGCGCTTGGGCGCTCTTTTTGGGATATTGGAAAGAGCGCTAAAGCGCAACAACGTACCTGGACTTAATAGTTGTAGCAGCGAGAGTTATTACTGGCGACGCACATTATATTTAGAAAATCAATGGGGTAGGCACGCACCATCCACTACCCCTACAAATTGATTTAAATCATTTAGGATTGCTATATAACTTTGCTTTTTCGCCAACGATCGCAGCGATGGGAACCGCATAATGAATTTCATCGCCTCGAAAATGCGCGCCAATCCCCAGACTGTCAACACCAATATCTTCTCTAAAAAGTTGTCGCAGCTTATCATCATCGCCGGGGTTGGGGAAAGAAGCAGCTAACTGCTGTTCTAGTTCCAATTCTACTTTATAAAATGCTAATTTGACATTTTGCAGATTCGCATCTGCGACTAATTTCGGCAACTCTTCCAGAGTCAAGGCGCGAGTATGAGATGGATCGCGCAGCTTCTCAATATAGTTGTAAGCATCCACTTTTTCCGGTGGCATTGCCACATCAGCAATCAAAATGCGATCGCCCGCGCGACACACCCGAACCATCTCCGACAGCACAACATCGGGCTGCAAGAAGTGATGGAAAGCGTAACGACTCAGCACAATGGAAAAACTATCATCGGGAAACGGTAGCGTTTCGATATCGCCTTGCAGCCACGAGAGATTAGTCAAGTTTTTTTGCTCTGCCAAAATCTGGGCTTGTTCTAGCATTGCCGGTGTTAAATCGATGCCCGTAACGCGATTGGAAACTGCCGCAAAAGCACACGCCACAATACCCGGGCCGCAAGCCACATCTAGAACTGTATCATTGTCAGATACGCTTGCCATCTTCATCAGTAAATCGAGAGACTCTTGATTTGTGTGCCCGTACAAGTTAGAGAATGGCACAGCTTGACGGGTGAACTGATCGATGATGGATTCGTGATATGCGGTCATAGTTAAATTATGTCATTTTTTATGACTAGCGGGTGTAGTAGGAGTGACTTTTGCCACTCCTACAAAATTTATCTTATCCTTGTGGATTTTGTAATACACCACCTGCGAGAGCAGTTAAAATCGCCACGCCAAAGGCCAGCCGGTACCACACAAACACCCACGTATTCTGAGTTTGTAGGAACTTCATCAGCCAGGCGATCGACAAATAAGAAAATACAAACGCCGAAATCGTTCCCACTGCCAAAGTCACAACTCCAGCGTCGCCGATTCCTTCTCCTAAAACACCCTTCAATTCCACTAATCCCACCAAAGTAATTGCCGGAATTCCCAATAAAAAAGAAAACCGCGCAGCCGCGCCTCTTTCCAATCCCATGAACAATCCTGCTGTTAAGGTGGAACCCGATCGCGAACACCCTGGAATCAACGCCATTGCTTGGGCTAATCCCATTAAAATACCGTCTTGAACAGTTAATTTTTCATAAGTGCGAGATCGCTTGCCAATTTTTTCGGCTGTTGCTAACAGCAGCGACATAAAGATCGAAGCAATGGCGATGCTGGCCAAACTCCTCAATGGCGACTTGTCAAAATCTGGAACCAATATCTTGATTAACAGCCCAAAAAAGAGTATAGGTATTGTTCCTAAACCAATCCCCAAGGCCATTTTAAATTCCTGTGATTCGTAGTCGCGCCGCATTACAGCGTTGACTGCACCAAAAGTTATAGCTGTCAAGTCTTTCCAGAAATACCAAAGCACAGCCACAATGCTGCCCAACTGAATCACAGCAGTATAAGCAACACCCGGATCGCCCCATCCCAGGGCGATCGGCACTACCTTCAAATGAGCGCTGCTACTGATAGGTAAAAACTCTGTTAATCCTTGTACAATTCCTAAAACAATCGTCTGCACTAGATTGAGTGGAGCGGGCCCGGAAACATCAGCAGCAGGCGTTTGGGCGAGGAGTGCATCAAGCAAAGCTATCATTAGTTATGAATTCCCGGTTGTCAGTTTCTAGTCATCAGTTGAATTTAACATCTTGCACCCTTCTCAGAAGCGAGAAGCCCGCGCCACAATAAATTTATTTATTGTCGGGTTGGCACTTCCAGCTAGTTCCTGAAAATGCGATCGCAAACGGTGTTCTGGAGTCAGTAGAATCACCGTGCGATCGCTACAACAAGCAAATTATCATAGTCTATCCAAAACTACCCTAACCTACTCAGGAACATTTGCATACAGTTGCTGATACAATTAGGAAAGTTTTTCCATCTGATTTCGCCAGCCTACAGCAACTGCCAACAACTTATGATATTTCCCGAATCCCAAAAATTAATTGTTACTGCTGCTTCTGGCATCAGCTCGCTGCGGAGAATCTTCTCAGCCAGTCTGTTAACTGTGACGCTGGCACTTAGCTTGATACTGCTCACCGGTCAGCCGCCCGCCTTCGCAACACTCACGGACGATCGCTTCGACGGCACCATCTTCGCTCTCTACGCCGGCAACGGTTCCCTCGTTCCTCCTAAAGTCAAGCTCACAGATTCTTTCAACCGCAAAAAACCCGCATTGTTAGTTTTTTACACTGACGACAGTAGCGACTCCAAGCAATACGCGATCGTTGTCTCAAACCTCCAGGAATTTTACGGCCGCGAAGCAGATTTTATGCCGATAAGCATTGACTCTTTGCCTTCGCAACCGTCACCAAAAATAACCGAACCCGGTCATTATTACGAAGGTTTCGTACCTCAAACTGTCATCCTCGACCAATCGGGAAAAGTAGTTTTTAATGAAAAAGGACAAATACCTTTTGAGAAGGTAGATGATGCCTTTCGGAAAGTATTCGACTTGCTTCCTAGAGAAAAATCGCTCCCGCTCAAGCGCCGTGTCGTGAACGAACTTAACATCGAATTGTCCAATAAATAGCTAAGGATCGCGAATTAAATAAGTTACAATTTTTATTGTTATTGTGGGATGGGCGTCCCGCCCGTCCAAAAAGAGCGGGCGGGACACCCCACAAACTTGTGTAAGTTATTTAATTCTCATTCCTAATAGCTAATCGCCTATTCAGGACTTACGCAATTTTATATAGGACGAACGGGTAGCCAGAAACCCGGTTTTTCACCAAAATATATCGTTGCAGGGCTGAATTCTGCCAAAAACCCGGTTTCTCGACTCTGACGAACGGGTAGCCAGAAACCGAGTTTTTTCACCAAAATTATTGGTTACAGCCCGTAATTCTGCCAAAAACCCGGTTTCTTGAGTCGGAGTGCGATCGCGAACTGTGCTATTTTTTTCACGAATTATCAACAGCATCAAATGAAGCAAATTATAAAAATATTATTAATGGCTGTTTTGACTGTACTTTTAGTTTTAGAAGCAGCCGAAGCAGGGCGATCGATAATTAGTGCTTTTGCCGATAGTAGTTCCCGCAAACCCCTAGCTTTAGAGCGACATACAGGCGTCGCCTACCTCGAACCAGTGCAGTGTACGGGTTCGGTGTTAACCGGAGGATTGTACGTACTCACGGCCGCCCACTGCCTCAATGAAGGCGGGGTCAAGGTTCCTGCTGGAACTGCTGTAACGGCAACTTTTAAATTGCCCAGCGGTCAAGTTACTATCCCTGTTAGCAACTATTATATCCATCCGGGATGGACTGGTTACGAATCAGAAGTCGGAAACGATATTGCTATTTTAAAGCTTAAAAAAACCGCACCGCGTACTGTGGAACAGTACGAAATTAACAGGAATAAAAATGAAATTGGCAAAGTGTTTACAAAAATTGGCTATGGATATATCGGCCTGGGTAATAAAGGACAAAATGAGAATTATAATTCTGAGGCGAAACGATATGGAGGTCAAAACCGCTACGATGCACTAGGCGAAATATTCAAAAGTTCTACTGAATCTGATATGTCTGAATTAGTCTTGGGGAGTCAGTTAATTTTTGATTTTGATGACGGAACCGCCGAACACGATAGTTTGGGGAGGCATTTTCCTAAATTAGCCGATCGCGGTTTGGGGAAAAATGAAATAGCTACGGCTAGCGGAGATTCGGGCGGGCCTTCGTTTGTTGACGGGAAAATTGCGGGGATTAGTTCTTGGGGTTATAGCGATCGCGGATTTTTCAAAACAAATATCGGCGATATTGATAAAATTGACGATAATGGCAGTTTTGGCGAAATTTCCGGCGACACGCGGGTATCATTTTATGCTAATTGGATTGACAAAGTGACAGGTGGAAGATAGAAGGTAGAATTTAAAATATAGACATCAATTGTTTAAACTTTAAACCATGAGTAGAACCTTAATTCCTGTGATTCTGGCCGGCGGTAAAGGCGAACGTTTTTGGCCGCTGAGTCGCAAGCAGCGCCCCAAACAGTTTCTCAGTCTCGACGGTAGCGGCAAGAGTTTGCTGCAAGCTACAGCCGATCGACTATTAACATTAGGTAACGGCTGGGAAGATTTGTGGGTAGTAACATCGGAAATGCTGGCCGACGGAGTGCGGGAACAATTGCCGCTGCTACCTCCTGAGAATTTGCTGGCGGAACCGGAAGGCCGGGATACTGCGCCGGCGGTGGCTTGGAGTGCGATCGAAATTGCGAAACGTTACGGTGAGGATGCGGTTGTCGGGTTTTTCCCGGCGGATCACTGGATTGGGGAACCGGAGGAGTTTGTCAAGACTTTGGAGGCGGCGGCTGAATTGGCGACAAAGGAAAGTGCGATCGCCACTTTGGGAGTCAAGCCGAGTTATGCTTCTACTGGTTACGGCTACATCGAACAAGGCGAGGAAATTGGCAGTTTTGGCGGTTTTCCGGCCTATCGTGTGGCTAGGTTTACAGAAAAGCCCGATCGCGCCACCGCCGAGGAATTTGTAGCCAGCGGCAAGTTTAGTTGGAATGGCGGAATCTTTGTATTTAAAGTTGGCACTGTCTTGACAGAATTGCGAAATCATGTGCCGGAAATGATGGCAGCTTTGGAAGCAAAAGGCGCTGCTGCTTACTCGGAATTGCCGAAAATTAGCATCGATTACGCGCTGATGGAGAAGACGCAAAAAGCCTGTGTATTACCTGTAGGCTTTAGTTGGGACGATTTGGGTGACTGGAATGCGATCGCCCGTTTGTTGCAAGGAGACAAGCCGAATGTCGAGTTAGCAAAACACATCGGAATTGATACCAAAGACGCTATTTTCTATGCAGCGGATGAGAATGAAGTCATCGTCACCATCGGTTTAGAAGATGTCGTCGTTGTCAGAGATGGTAATGTGACTTTGATTGTGAAAAAAGACAGGACGCAGGAGATAAAACAGGTGATTAAAGTATTGGGAGAAGATGAGAAATTGAAAGATTTACTGTAACTAATTCCGTAGGGACACGGCACTGCCGTGTCCTTACTCGATATCTATAATTCTAGAATTACATAATTTCTACTAAATCCAACACAAAACCCGGCAGTACATCTTCCCCTGAAAGAGTGGCAGGATTTTGGAGAATTTCCACATCTTGACCGGGGCGATAAATTTCTACCCGCCGATTTTGCCTGTCAATTAACCAACCCAATCTCGCACCGTTATCTATATATTCTTGCATTTTATCTTGCAGCTTTTTCAACGAATCAGTCTTTGAGCGCAACTCAACTACAAAATCGGGACATAAAGGAGCAAAACTGTCTTTTTGTTCCGGTGTTAAAGCATCCCACCGTTCTTTTTTGACCCAAGAGGCATCAGGAGAGCGATCGGCACCATTACGGAGGGTGAAACCTCCAGAAGAGTCAAAGGCAACTCCTAGATTATTTTGCCTGCTCCAGGCTTGAAGTTGATACGATAGATCCATATTGCGCTTGCTAGTTTCGCTGCCCGTTGGTGGCATAATAATTAACTCCCCTGATACTGTACGTTCAAATTGATAATCGCGGTTGTTCTGACAAAGCTGAAAAAATTGCTCGTCAGTTAAGTCTATGGATAATTCGATCGAGGTTGCAGGAGATTGGATGGCAATCATGTTTTTTATTGGGTTTGAAACACATTGAGAATTTGGCTTGTAATAACTTACTAATTCAAGTCTTTGACACAATTTTTCAACTCAATAATTTTAATTATAAAAAGATCGTGTCTGGTTTAACTGTAATATTAGCATGAGGATTAATGCCACCGCCAAAAACCGTAGCTTGCGGGGCGGAACGCCATCGCCCTCCCCCACACCCCAAAGTACGCGCGGCGCAGCTATCCCCAGCAGGAATTGCACCCATTCCCGCTATTTCTACCAAAGTTATTCCTCAAGACCAAGGTCAGCTTGGTTAACAGCGCTATCCTAGTAGTTATATAGCCCTTAAACCCGATCGACCCGGAGGCCACCACGTGTTCAGCCTAGTTCAAAACACTTCTCGCAAAGGAGAAATTCTAGAGGTCGTCTTCCGCAACGGTTGGGACTACATGAAAAGTCTCCTCACCGGCCGCAAAACCGACGCACCCAGTCTCCCAACTCCAGCGGTTCTCCGCAACATCCTCGTCGAATTAGGCCCAGTTTTTGTAAAATTGGGACAATTGTTGAGTACCCGTCCCGACCTTTTACCCGCTGCTTACATCGAAACCCTCTCTTCTTTACAAGCGGAAGTGCCGCCCGTATCATGGTTGGAAGTAGAAGCAATCGTCCGCCAGGAACTCAAACAGTCGATCGAAGAAACCTTCTCCAAATTTAACACTCAGGCGATCGCCGCAGGTTCGATCGCCCAAACCCACAAAGCTACCTTAAAAGACGGCCGCGAAGTCGCCCTAAAAGTTCAGCGCCCCGGTATTGATATTGTCATCGAACAAGACATCGCCGTGCTCCGAGGTTTAGCAGAACTTGTCATGCTGACAGACCTCGGTCAACAATACGATATTGTGGCCCTAGCAGAAGAATTTGCGATCGCCCTGCGTGCAGAATTAGACTTCATTCAAGAAGCCAGCTACACAGACGAACTGCGCCGCAATTTATCAAAAAGTCGCTGGTTTGATCCCACACAAGTTGTCCTCCCAGAAATTAACTGGGAATTAACTACAAAAAAACTCTTAGTCATGGAGTGGCTGAACGGAGTCCCAATTTTGTCAGGCGATTTGCAAGGAATTCGCCACAAAGGAGATATAAATGCCGAACGCGAAGAAATTACAACCCTGCTTTGCCGCGTTTTCTTCCAGCAGTTATATATTGACGGCTTCTTTCACGCAGACCCGCATCCAGGCAACTTATTTTATCTCAAAGACGGCCGGATAGCTTTGCTCGACTGCGGCATGGTCGGCAGATTAGACCCGCGCACCCAACAGAATCTGACAGAAATGTTGCTGTCAATTGTCGATTTAGATGCTCAGCGCTGCGCTCAATTAACATTGCAAATGGCAGAATTTGCTCAGCCTACAAGTTTAGCTAATCTAGAGAACGATTTGGCTCGAATGCTGCGGAAGTATTATAATGTCAGCTTGTCGCAAATGAACTTGTCGGAAATTTTTTATGAAGTGCTGGAAATCACTCGCAAAAATAAGATTAGGCTTCCCAGTAATCTCGGTTTGTATGCAAAAACTCTCGCTAATTTAGAAGGAGTAGCGCGTTCTTTTAATCCCAGATTTAATATTGTAGAACAGGTCAAACCGCTGATGACCGATATGTTTCGGCGTCAGTTATTAGGAGAAGACCCGGTGCAAGCTTTGCTGAGAACTGCTTTGGATCTAAAAAGCTTATCTTTACAATCTCCGCGACAGGTGGAAGTGCTTTTAGACCGAGTTACTTCCGAAACTTTGAAGTGGAACTTGACGCTAAAAGAACTCGACCCGCTGCGTCGCACTTTGGGGGATTCAGCCAACCGACTTTCTTTTAGTATTGTCGTGGGTTCGCTGATTATGGGAGCGGCAATTATCTCTTCTAACGCGCAAACTGCTCAACTATCTTTTTTGAGCAACGGTTTGTTTGGGGCGGCGAGTTTTTTGGGTTTTTGGTTGATTATTAGCATTCTCAGGTCTGGCCGTTTGCGGGGATGATTGGTACAAGATCAGTATGTGTTGTGGAACAGGCATCTTGCCTGTTCTTGAGAATCGTGGTACAAGATCAGTATGTGTTGTGGAACAGGCATCTTGCCTGTTCCTAAGAATCGTGGAAGATGTAGAATATAGCCTAATGCAACAACCGCATAAAGGTAGGCTATGTCACAGCATGATTCTTCTCTCCCAAAGTCGGCAATTAGAGACAACCGTCATCGCGGAACTGTGGGCAATTTTTTGAAAGCCAAGGTCGAGAAAAACTCAACCCTATCCATTGTTTCTGCTTACTTTACAATTTATGCCTTTGATGCTTTGAAGGAACAACTTCTAGGTATTAAAAGCTTGAAATTTTTGTTTGGTGAACCGCGCTTCATCAAGTCCCTTGACCCCAGTAAAACCGATAAAAAGGCGTTCCAAATTGAGGATCAGGGCTTGCAGCTACAGAATCGGTTGCAGCAAAAACGGGTTGCGAAAGAATGTGCAGAATGGATTGAAAAAAAAGTCCAGATACGGTCGGTCAAGCAATCTAATTTACTGCACGGCAAAATGTATCACATTGCTCATAACGGAACTGAAAATGCTATTATGGGCAGTTCTAATTTTACCATGCGGGGACTGGGATTAGGTAGGAAAAACAACAATATTGAACTCAATTTAGAAGTAGATAGTAAACGGGATACCCGCGACCTTAAAGCCTGGTTTGATGAACTCTGGAATGATGCCGAACTCATCGAAGATGTCACACAAGACGTGCTGCTGTATCTAGAGCAACTTTACCAGAATAATTCTCCTGAGTTTATCTACTACAAAACTCTGTTTCATATCTTCGAGACATTTCTCGATGACCTAGAAAAAAGCGATATTCTCAGCGAACAGCTACACCTATTTGATACAGAAATCTGGAAATCTCTATTTGAATTTCAAAAAGACGGAGTTAAGGCAGCCATCAATAAAATCCGACGATATAACGGGTGTATTATTGCTGACAGCGTTGGTTTAGGTAAAACATTTGAAGCTCTCGCGGTGATTAAATATTTTGAACTTCGCAATGAAAAAGTTTTGGTTCTTTGTCCCAAAAAACTCCGCGATAATTGGACTGTATATCTAGCACAAAACAATAGCGATCTCAATCCTTTGGTTAAAGACCGCTTCAACTATACAGTCCTGTCTCACACCGACTTGAGTCGTGACTCTGGTTACTCTGGGGACATTAATTTAGCAACGATTAATTGGGGTAACTACGACTTGGTAGTTATTGATGAATCGCACAATTTCCGCAACAACATCAAGAGCAAACGGGACGAATCTGGCAATCTAATTAGAAAGAGCCGTTACGAAAGGCTGATGGATGATATTATCAAGAGCGGTGTCAAAACTCAGGTGCTACTCTTATCAGCAACTCCGGTTAACAATGATTTAAAGGATTTGCGGAATCAACTTTATTTTATAACAGAAGGTAGCGACGCTGCGTTTAGGGAATCGCTGGGAATTGTTAGTCTGCGCGATACACTAGCTGATGCTCAGCGGAAATTTACCAAGTGGGCAAAGAAAAGTCGCGATCGCAAAACTAGCGAACTCCTGGAAGAACTAAGTTCTGCTTTCTTCAAACTGCTTGACGAATTGACGATCGCCCGATCGCGCAAACACATTCAAAAATACTACAAAGATGCGATCGCCCAATTAGGCGGCTTTCCAGAACGGCTCAAACCCATCTCGGTATTTCCTGAGATTGACCGAGAGGGTGAGTTCATGTCCTACGAACAGCTTAACAGTGAAATTTCTAAATATCAACTCTCCCTATTCAACCCTTCAAAATATGTCCTGCCGCCATACCGTTCGGCTTATGAAAATAAAAGAGTGCAAAACTTCAAACAGAGCGATCGCGAACGCTCTCTGATCGGCATGATAAAGGTTAATTTTTTGAAACGCCTGGAAAGCTCGGTGAATTCCTTCGCTATCACAATGCAGCGGACTATTGACAAAATATCCGAGTTACAAAAACGACTCGAATCCTTCAAGAATTGGCAAGACGAAAACGCGGTAATTGATTTCAACTATTTAGAGTTTGAGGCAGAAGAAGACGAGGATTTACGAGCGGCGTGGGAGGTTGGCAAGCTAAAAGTTAAAATGCTGCACCTCGATGTCGAAACCTGGTTAAAAGACCTAAAAAACGACAAGAAACAGCTTAAACAAATCTACAATTCTGCCCAAAGCATTTCTGTTGAACGCGATGCCAAGCTGGCTGAGTTAAAATCACTAATCGCCGAGAAAGTCAAGCATCCTACGACTAACAAGCATGGTCAACCAAATCGCAAGGTTTTAGTCTTTACTGCCTTTGCAGATACCGCAGTCTATCTCTACGAAGGATTGCGGGAGTGGGCTACATTAGACTTGAAAATTAACTTAGCTTTGGTGACTGGTGGTTCGGCGAAAAATCAGACTACCTTTGGCAAAAATGAGTTCAATCACGTCCTGACAAATTTTTCACCTTTCGCCAAGAAACGCGCCCAAATTCCATCTATGCGGCAAGACGGCGAGATTGACCTATTAATTGCCACAGATTGTATATCAGAAGGGCAAAATTTACAAGATTGCGATTATCTGATTAACTACGACATCCACTGGAACCCAGTCCGAATTATCCAGCGGTTCGGTAGGTGCGATCGCATTGGTAGCCCCAATCACACCGTACAATTAATCAATTTTTGGCCGACAGAGGACCTGGATCAGTACATCAATCTGAAAAATCGAGTAGAAGCACGGATGGCTTTAGCGGACATAGCTGGTACATTTGAAGATAATCTGCTGGAGGTAAAGGAGATTCAAGAACTAATTGAGAGTGATTTGAAATACCGCGACAAGCAGTTGCTGCGATTGAGAGACGAGGTGCTGGATATCGAAGATTTCACCGAAAGTGTCGCCCTAACGGAATTCACTCTCGATGATTTCCGAATGGAACTAGCCAAATACATTGAGAGCAACCGCAAACTACTCCAAGATGCTCCTTTAGGACTTTATGCAGTAGTTCCAACTAACTCGGAGTACCCGATAATTGCTCCTGGCGTAATTTTTTGCCTCAAACAAAAAGGCGATTCTCTTGATAATAAAACCGTCAACCCGCTGCAACCATATTTTGTAGTTTACGTGCGCGAAAATAAGGAAGTGCGATTGAGTTTTGCTCAACCCAAACAAATACTTGAAATATATCGGTTGCTGTGCGCGGGATGTACGGTTCCCTATGAAGAGTTGTGCAATTTGTTCGATCGAGAAACTAATAACGGATTTGATATGAGTTTGTATAACGATTTGCTCAAGCTGGCCGTTGATTCAATTGCAGATATTTACAAGAAGCGGAGCATCGGCAATCTGCTGTCTAGCCGCCGTGCTGTGTTGGTTGAGCAAGCGCATCAGGTTAAAGCAACAACGGATTTTGAACTGATTACCTGGCTGGTGATTAAATGAGCGTCAGCGAACAACAAGCCAAAGCATCTATCAATCAAGCTTTAAGTAGTTTTGCAAAGGGAAAACTAGCGGATAACGCCCGTAATTTGTTCTTTACTCTTGGATACCGCAGTGATAAAACTCTTCCGTTTTATCCTAATAGTTCGGAGAATTTTATTGCCGAATTTGACATAGATCAAAAGCTCAACTCCCAAAAAGCTCTCTTAGAGGAATGGCTGTCGGTTGATTTTCTCTTCCAGTTTACCGGGACAGAAATTGCAGATAATGACCAGTTTGTCGAATTTGATACTAGCAGTGGTGAGAGTGCCTTTTTTACTTCGTACTTGTTTTTCGCGATCGCACTGCGGAGGAGTGCGTACACTATAGAACAACTTGACGGGATTATCCGCGAGATTAATAAAATTTTACCGATTCCCGCGATCGTTCTTTTTCAGCATGGAGAAACTCTGACTTTATCCATTATCAACCGTCGCCAACACAAACGCAATGAATCTGAAGATGTATTAGGAAAAGTCAAACATATTAAAGATATCCCATTCGCCAGTCCGACAAACTCTCATTTAAAAATGCTCTTCAATATTTTTTTGACAGAGTTGTATGAAAATCATGGCTTTAGCAACTTTGACGAATTTCATGAAGCTTGGCATAAAACTATTCCTGACAACATCGAATTTAAAAAAGATCGTATACTGTCAGATTCGCTTCGGGTTTACCTGCAACAAATCTGTCGAATTCCCCTGCTCAAAGCTTACGAAGAAATTGAATTAGCTCGTAAAATTGCTGAGTTAGAGTTAGAGGGGAGCCGAAAAGCTAAAGACAAAATGGTAGAGTCTAACTTGCGGCTGGTAGTCTCAATCGCTAAAAAATATCAAAATCGAGGGCTGGATTTCTTAGACTTGATTCAGGAGGGAAATATCGGTTTAATCAAGGCTGTAGAAAAGTTTGATTGCACGAAGGGAACCAGGTTTTCTACCCACGCATATTGGTGGATTCGTCAGGCAATTACGCGGGCTATTGCCGATCGATCGCGGACTATCCGCCTACCAGTTCACGTTTATGAAACTATCTCGAAGATTAAGAAAACTACCAAACAGCTTTCTCAAGAAATCGGCCACAAGCCTACCGAAGAAGAAATCGCTACTAAAATGGAGATGACAATTGTAAAAATGCGATTGGTTATTCAATCGGCTAAATCTATCATTTCCTTAGATACTAAAATGGGTGATTATGAAGACTGTACATTGGGAGAGTTGATTGAATTCGATGGAGAAACACCAGAAGAACAAGCATCTAAAAAATTGTTTACCGAAGATTTAGAAAGCGTTTTAGATACTCTTACCCCTCGACAACGTGACATTATTCGGATGCGATTCGGATTGGATGACGGCAGCGAGAAAAGTCTACAGGAAATCGGCAATATATTTAATCTTACCCGCGAGCGGATTCGGCAAATTGAGGGTAAGGCTTTACTAAGATTGCGCCATCCCAACCGCAACAGCATTTTAAAAGATTATATTCGCCCTACACCAGTTTATCAAACTGAGACAAAAAGACCGATCGCCAAACCGAGCCAGCCCAGACAGTTCAATATCTCAGAAAACTTGTCTCCCAGCCGCGACACTTTCTTACTGGAGCCTGTTCGTGATAAAATAGTTGAAACAGCTAATACGACCGAACCATTAATTCCTTTTAACAATTTCATAGAAAAATCAAATATAGAACAAACAAAGTTGGCTCAGACTCACCTGTCAAGTGCCGATGGAAGTCAAAACAATCTCACCTATGCAAATTTGAACGAGCATAATTTCCACATTGCCGAACTGACAGAAAATGACTTAAATAAAGCGATTAAACCGATGAAACAAAATTCAGCAGACTTACTCAAACAACTCACCGCACTAGAAGATGTTTTTTCCCAATTAGAGAAACGGCTGTCAGAGGCGAGTCGAAAGTTGCTAAACCCTGGTATACCTATATCTCAAAAGCTGATTCAAGAACTTGACGAGTCCCATAAAAAGTTTATTCAGCTTCGCGACAAGGTGCTAGAAGTGGCTGAATATTTGGCAGTATCGACAACGCTGAAAGTTGAAGAAATTTGTTCTTTAACAGATATCAGGTCTGTACTTGAGCGTGTGGATTTGGCCGAGAAGCAAAAAAGTGCGATCGCCCTTGTCCGCGACTCTGCTTTGAGGGTTCTGGAACGAATTTTAGCGATCGCCCATCGAGTAGAGAGCAATTTTCAGTCATTGCTGGAATGTCAGGAAAAAGCCCGCGAACTTCAACGCGCCATCTCCGAATCCCACAAGTCTGACTTGCATCCCGACACCCAAATCTTGGCTGATGGCAATCATCCATTCTGCAAACTTCTAACACTAATTTCAGAATGGGAAGAAGCAGATGACGAGCATTTAGCTTCTTTACAGGATGCCGTAGCAGAATCATTTGGAAGAACTCTGGCGATGGCAGCAGTAAGAGGAAAACTGATGATCCAGGCGGAAGCAATACCAGATTTGCCTGCTGTTTCTACTAACAATAACTTAGACGAAACTTCCTTAGTTGATGAGCCGGAATCTGAAACTGTTCCTGTTGTCGAACAACCACCAGTAGCAGAGTTGAACTCGGTATTGACAGAGGAGGCGATCGCG
Organism: Microcoleus sp. PH2017_35_SFW_U_B; assembly: GCF_020737865.1. NCBI lineage: Bacteria > Bacillati > Cyanobacteriota > Cyanophyceae > Oscillatoriales > Microcoleaceae > Microcoleus > Microcoleus sp. PH2017_35_SFW_U_B. The sequence goes on along the minus strand of NZ_JAEQDE010000036.1, from coordinate 31,768 downwards.
CAGCCAACCCCTGAATATATCCCAGATATTCCACCAACAGAACCGCCAACCACAACTCAGATTGAGCTGCCAAATTCTGAAAATAAGCAAGGAAAAAAAGTTGAAAATCAGGCTGATTATACCAGAATTTGCAGTGTATTGGAGCAAGGCGATATCCTGACGGCTAAGGAATATATATCTATGCTGCAAGAGCGGCGATCGCTTCCTGAACCAGAGGAAAAGAGAGATGCTTTTAAAGACTTCTTTGGGCATAAGTATGCTGCGATCGAAAAAGTGCTTGAGGAGTGCGATCGCGATCGACAAAAAAAGCAAGAGCTAATTCCCAATATTTCCAAAGGAAAAAGTATCGCCAAAATCCAGATACCGCAGGGGGCTCAAGCCAAAAAAGCCGCTGAAATGCTAGACGCTTGGTTTGCAGCCAAGGGAAGGAAGCAAGAAATCACAGAGAAAGATGCTCGCCAAATTCTCAGCAACCTCGGTTTTAACATAACATCTCTTACATTTAAAAAATCAGGACAAAATACCTGGATTGACGTTAAAGCTGAGCCGATATTTGACCAAAATCGCTGTCCTGTGTCTGCCTATGGTTCAGCCGCGAAGGGTCATTACCGCATTCTTTGCGTATGGGATAGACCGAACGAACAGGATCTCCTCAATGCCGTTGGAGAAACTGCTCTTGGAGGGCCGGTCTTCGTCTTTCATTTTGGGCGAATGACCGTCAAGAGACGCCGAGATTTGGCTGATTTATGTCGGCAGCGTCGGAGCACTTTCATTGTTATAGATGATGTGCTGATGCTCTATCTTTGCGGAGAACAAAAAACACGCCTACCTGTATTGTTTGATTGTACCTTACCCTTTACTTTCCTAGAACCGTATAAAACCGCAGCAGGAGAGGTTCCCCCTGAGATGTTTTACGGGCGAGTACGAGAACGGGAATCCATAATCGATCGAGAAGGTTCTTGTTTAATTTATGGAGGCCGCCAGTTAGGTAAAACGGTTTTGCTTAAATATGTACACCGGACTTTTCACGCAACCGACGCGGGCAGGAACGCCCTATTTTTGGATATCAAAGAAATTGGACGCAAGCAACTGTTAGATAAGATTTGGCATCTACTAAACGAAGAATTGGATAAATTAAAAATTCCCGATACCAACCGGCGAAATTCCGTCCGCGAAAGCAGCTTGCAGCGGATTAAAAGTTGGCTAGAATCGGACAATCAGCGGCGCTTTTTGCTGTTGTTGGATGAGGCAGATAATTTCTTGGAAGCTGATGGTAAGGAGGATTTCCTGCGCTGCGATGAGTTCAGAAAATTAATGACGGAAACTCACCGACGTTTTAAGGTGGTCTTTGCCGGATTGCACAACGTTCTGAGAACCACTAGACAAGCAAACCATCCGCTGGCTCACTTTGGCGCGCCTATCTGCATTGGGCCTCTGCTGAATAATGGTGAAATGCGAGCCGCAACAGCTTTGGTAGAACGTCCGCTGGCTAGTCTTGGCTATCGTTTTGAATCACCAAATTTAATCCCGCGCATTCTGTGGCAGACTAACTATTATCCGAGCTTGATTCAACTTTATTGCGAGCAGCTACTCAAGCACATCACTAACCCAGATATCCCTACTTTCGATCCTAAAATTAGTCCGCCTTATGTGATTACTTCTCGCCATGTAGAAGAAGCTTATCAAAGTCAAGACCTTCGCAATAATATTCGCGATCGCTTTAAGTTGACACTGGGACTCGATCCGCGCTACGAAGTAATTGCCTACTCAATTGCTGATGGTTCTCAGCAGAATGAAACAGGTATGGAGGATGGGTTTTCTGTATCTTGGATTCGCGAGCAAGTCTTGTATTGGTGGTCTGACGGATTCGCGGGAAGGTCATCGGAAGATGAAATTCTTGCTTTACTAGAAGAAATGATAGGATTAGGAGTTTTACGAGAAAGCAATCCAGGTTACTTCACTCTGAGAAATTCTAATTTAGCCTTGCTTATGGGTACGCAACCAGAAATTGAAGCAGAACTTCTGAGACACCGCGAACCTCCACATGAATACGAACCTGCTACTTTTCGGTCTCCTCTTTTGGTTAAAAATAAAGCTGATTCCCAGCGCAGTCCTTTAACTGTTAAACAGGAATCAGAACTTCTGCTCCGCGAGTACGGTGTCTCTATTATATTTGGGTGCCAAGCCGCAGGAATTGACGATTTGAGAGTTTTTATGGAAGCAGCATTTAGTAAGAAGGATTGCAAAGTTCACTATTTAGAAAATCTCTCAGATCGATCGGATTTCAGCCAGCGTTTGACAGAAATTAGTAACCGTCGCAAGAAAGATACCACGACGCTCGTTGTTGTATCAGCCACCACTTCTTGGAGTAAGGATTGGGTTGATGAGGCAATTAAGAAAATCAAAAGATTGAAAAAAGAGGACTCATTTCTCCAGCTTGTTTTTGTCGCCTATCCTCAGAAGGCTTGGCAGTTAGTTATTCATAATTGGACAGGTTTTGATTCCTTTAAGGAACTGAGATTTTTAAGTCTCAAACCTTGGCACGATGCCGCGCTGCGACATTGGTTGGAAGATGCCAATTTGCCGAGCAAACTAGAAGTTAGAAATAAGATTACGGCAGTTACAGGGAATTGGTCAAACCTCCTGCAAGAATTCTATCAATTTGCTCAAGCTAATCCGCATTGCTGGCAAGATTCCTTGGCCCAACTGAAGAATCAATTTAATAAATCTGACAAATTAATTAATTCAATGGGTTTTGACGGTTGCGAACCTCAAAGAAAACTGGTGATGAGAACTTTAGCTGAATGGGGAGAAGCAGTCGCGATTGAGGTATTAATTGAGGTTCTTGATGATGTACCGCCTGAAGTTGTCAAGCAGACTCTCAGATGGGCTGAACTCCTCAGTCTTGTCTCGCATTTAGGAAATCAGAAGCAAGATGGTAAGGATTACTGGCAGATTGACCCTGTAGTTGGTCGTCTGCTCGAATCTATGGCAGAGTAATACGCACTTTCTGCTGTGCGATGTACTTAAGCACATCTCTGACTTAAGATAGGCGATCGCCCGCAGCAACTAAGTCTAAACTAGAAACTGTAGTTAGATTCAGGTTTGTATTAGGGACTTTAGTCCCTCCAAATTCAGGACTTTAGTCCTGACTACAAACCTATGTTAAAGTAAGATTAGAGATAGATATTATTTTAAATGAGCAAACTTAACCCAGTGTTATTAAGTCAAAAACAGCCTGAATTAGGATTGGTCTGCATTACGACTTCCGATGCAGTTCGTTTCCGCACAGTCACGCGGAAGCGGCTGTTGCAACTTACAGAAATAGAACAAGAAAAAGTATTGCGCGAGTTGTATGCAGATAACTTAAAAAGACTTGACAAAGCGCTTGATTTCTGCTACGCCAATGGGATTAAATTGTATCGCATGACTTCTGCACTCTTCCCTTTTGCAGATATAGATTTGGGGGAAACAGTTTTAGATTCGATGAATGAGGAATTGCGAAGAGTTGGCGATCGCGCAATTGACCTCAATATCCGTTTGGTGTTCCACCCCGATCAATTCGTCGTCCTCAGTTCCGACAAGCCGGATGTTGTGAAAAACAGCATTAAAATTCTGGCGACTCATGCTTTAATTATGGACAAGTTGGGACAACCCCGATCGCCCTGGGCACTGATGAACATTCACGGCGGTAAGGGCGATCGCACTTCGCAACTCAAATCAGTCATCCGCGACTTACCCGAATCTATTCGATCGCGCTTAACCTTTGAAAATGACGAATACGCCTACAGTTCGTCGGAATTGTTAGACGTTTGTCTCGATACAGGCGTAGCAATGGTTTTTGACGCGCACCACCACGTCATTCACGAACATTTAGAAAGTTACAACGATCCAAACGTTGCCGAAATGCTCGCAGCAGCCCGCACTTCTTGGCCTGTTCCTGAATGGCAATTAGTCCACATATCAAATGGCAAAGAATTTTTTGCAGATCCGCGCCACAGCGACTTGATTGTAGATATGCCCAATTGCTATTATGATGCTCCTTGGATTGAAGTAGAAGCTAAATTCAAAGAATTAGCTATTGACAAGTTGCGCGCCGAATGGTTGTCTGCAAATGTTCCACAATTTAGCAGTGTCTCCTAGGGGCGGGTTCGCCAACAATCTCGGCCTAATACGAATAATCTCAAAAACCCGCCCCCACCCAACGGTAAATCGCAATCTACTTTCTTGTTAATACCAACTATAAATTATGTGCGGCAGATTCACGTTAAATACTCCAGCTAAAATCATCGCCGAATTCTTCAAACTCTCGGAAATTCCCGACATCAAACCGCGATACAACATCGCCCCAAGTCAATCAATTGCTACCGTCACAGTTTCTCCCGAAAAAAATCAGCGACAGTTTCAATTTATGCGCTGGGGTTTGATTCCCAGTTGGGCAAAAGATATGAAAATCGCCAGCCATACGATTAATGCCCGATCGGAAACAGTAGCAGAAAAACCTGCTTTTCGCAGCGCCATCAAGCACAGGCGGTGTTTGATAATCGCTGACGGCTTCTACGAATGGCAACCGCAGGGCAAGAAAAAACAGCCTTACTATTTTACAATGACAAACAGCGAACCTTTTGCGTTTGCCGGTTTGTGGGAAAATTGGGAATCTGCCGAAGCAGAAAACATTGTATCTTGCAGTATAATTACTACTGCTGCTAACGAAACAGTGCAACCCGTGCACGATCGAATGCCGGTGATTCTCCCCGCAAGCGATTGGGAACAATGGCTCGATCCTTCTGTTGACAAGGCTCAGGAAGTTTTGCCACTGTTAAAGCCCTACGATCCAGCAGCAATGATAGCAAATGCCGTAAGTGCGATCGTCAACAGTCCAACTAAAGACAGCCCCGAGTGTATTCAAGCTATCCCCTTATAACTCGGCGGTGTGAAACCGCGTCTACACACAGGAAGTCCGCCTCCGCAGACTAAGAAGTCGAGGAGTATTACAGTTAAACTCAGTTGTGATATTCTTAAAGACTTTTCTTCATCTTAACATCACTGAAAGGACAAAAAATATGATCGGATACGTTACAATCGGCACAAACAATATTGAACGTGCAGCCAAGTTTTATGATACTTTGCTTGCTGAAATTGGCGCTCAACGATTCATGGAATTCGACCAATTTATCGCATGGAGCGTTTCTCCAGAGATGCCAGGACTTGCTATTACAAAACCATTTGATGGCAACGAAGCAACTGTTGGTAATGGCGTAATGATCGCACTTCAAGTTGACAGTCCAGAAAAAGTCAATTTAGTTTATAACAAGGCGATCGCACTTGGCGCTCAGGATGAAGGAGCAGCAGGGCCGAGAGACGCTTTGCCGGGGTTTTATGCGGGATATTTCCGGGATCTTGATGGAAATAAGTTGAACGTGTTTTGTATGATTGAACCAAACAGTTAAGATTTTTCGGATCCGACTAAAGAAACCGGGTTTTTTCGAGTTTCTCCACTGTCATCAAGTATTCTCGTAAAAACCCGGTTTCTGACTACCAGTGCGCTAACGATAAAAGATGAGAACATCAGAAGCAGAGGTAAAGCTGATTGATTTCAGCCAAGAAAAGGCAACAGATTTTTTGTTGCCTCAGCCCGCTGTTCTGACAAGTTCGGGATGGGATAAAATCTATTACGAACACCATCAACAGCCGCAGTTTGACACGCCCGAACATCAAGGTACATGGCACGTGATTGCTCATTGTCCTGCTTTTGATGTATCGGGAGAGCGATCGGGAGAACGATGGTTGGATGGTAAGCTGAAAACAGAAGCGCGGAATCAGGGAGACATTGCGGTGATTCCGGCGGGTATTTCCCAGCGCTGTAATTGGAATAGGTTATCTGAGTTTACCATTTTGGCGATCGCCCCTACACTCCTGGAACAAGTGGGTCAAGATTTGGTAAATTGCGATCGCATTGAACTCATTCCTCATTACATGGAAGAACAAGATATCCTGATTCAAGGGATATTCGGTGCTTTAAGACAAGAATTAGAATTTGGACAAATCGGCGGTTATTTGCTGATTGATAGTCTTAAAACCGCATTAGCGATTCACCTGTTGCGGAATTACTGCACCACACAACCTCGGCTTTCTAGCTATACGGATGGATTATCTAAACCCAAACTGCAACAGGTGAGGGAATATATTAACGAACATCTTCATCAAGAGATAAAACTAATTGAACTTGCTGCGATCGCCCAAATCAGCCCTTATCACTTTTTACGTCTGTTCAAGCAAAGCATGGGCATAACACCTCACCAGTATATCTTGCAGCGCCGCATAGACACAGCCAAGTACCTATTGCAAGACAGTAAACTAAGCATTGCAGACATTGCTTTCCGAGTCGGATTTTGCGATCAAAGTCACTTGACTCGATGTTTCAAGCGCCTGCTGGGGATGACACCGAAACAATTTCTGTCAGCGCGATCGCAATAATCTACCAAAATCCCGCAATTTTTTTCTAGAATTCAGAATCGCCAATTTTCTAAGCTATGAGCAGGATTAGAAAACTGAACGAGCGAAGCTGGAAAAAGCAAATGAAAAATAGCGAAATTAATACCACAACAGTCAAAATCCTTAACAACAACTTACAAATCGATGCTTACTTAGCCCAACCAGTAGAAAAGGGAATTTTTGCTGCGGTTATTGTGTTTCACGAAATCTTTGGTGTCAATGAAAATATTCGGGATATTACCGAATTGATAGCACAACAAGGATATATAGCAATTGCACCTGCGATGTATCAACGTATTGCTCCCGGTTTTGAATTTGGGTTTAGCGAACCAGATATTGGTTATAGTCCAGAAGCTTACCAATTGGGGTTGCAATACTATCAACAAGTCAAATATTGGGAAATATTCAGCGATATTCAAGCAACTATTGCCTATCTAAACACATTACCCAACGTTAAAGCTGATTCTATTGGCTGCATTGGTTTTTGCTTTGGTGGTCATATTGCTTATATGGCTGCAACCTTACAGGATATCAAAGCAACTGCTTCGTTTTATGGCGGGGGGATTACAACTTCTAGCTATGGAGAATATACTCCAACTATCGATCGCACATCGGCAATCAAAGGCACGATTTATACATTTTTTGGTACGAAGGATACATTGGTTTCACAGGAAGAAAACCAAAAAATTGAGGCAGAATTACAGAAACATCAAATCAATCATCGTGTATTTCGATACGATGCAGGACATGGATTCTTTGGTGGATTGTTCGTAGATAAGTACCCGTTTTTAGCACACCATCCTAATATAATAGGATACAGAGAAGCTGCTGCTGATGCGTGGCAACAGGTTATTGAACTCTTTCAAAACAAACTTTAAAGCTTACCAGCGAGATCGTTAGTATTTGAAAGCAGATGGTAGAAGGCATAATTAAAAATTCAGCTTTCTACCTTCTGTCAACTGTCAACTGTCAACTGTCAACTGTCAACTGTCAACTGTCAACTGACTAAATTAACTGTCGTACATCCGGGCTTCGGCCGCGTCGGGATTTTCTTCGCAATACTCGTCAAAAGCCGTTTTTTCAAGCTTGATCGATCGCTGGTGAGCGGCCTCAGCCTGCATTTCCTCTACGATGTCCCAAGCTACCGCGCACTGTTTAGAAGTAGCACCTTTCTCTGAACAGACTGTTCTAGCATCGGCGATCGCCTTTTGAATTTCATCCTCAAAGACAACACTCTTCGGCTTCTCAACAAAATCACTTTTTGTCAAAATATCCGTTACCGAAATAATGCCCAGCAGTTTGTCCTTAATCACCGGAGCTCGACGGATGCGGGTATTGGCGAACAACCTCGCCACATATTCGACGCCCAAGTCGGGATTCACCGTGATGCACGGTTTGGTCATAATCTCGAAGACGCGGACTTTTTGCGGGTCTACTCCGTAGGCTGTTACTTTGTAAACAATATCCGTTTCTGTGACTATGCCATAGGCGTCTTGTTCGTGGCGGCGTTCCACAATTAGCGCGCGCAGACACAGTTCGTTCATCATCGCCACTGCTTCAGCTACCGTTGCCGAACCACGAATGGTGACAACTTCCTTTGTCATAATATCTTGGGCTTTCATCATCATTTTTTCTTGCTCCCAGCTCATACACTTAGAGTGTATCGCGATTGTGGGACGCCCGATTTACCATGACTATCGCAACTTACGCCTGGGATCGCCTCCGCCTCCGAGAGTCCGCTCTTGGACGATCGGGCCCGCCTGTGTAGGACGATCGCCATCGCAAGAGTCAAGCATTCGGGCGATCGAGCCTTCAGCTTATTTTGCCCAATTTATCAGCCCCAGTCTCAAAGAAGTAAAAGTTAACACAAACAAACCAACTGCTTGCGCTCGCACAGATCCCCGCCTCTGATAAACTTGATGGCTGGGAGTGCAAAAAGCACAAGGCACGCAAGACTTAGTTGGGAGTATATAGTTCGTGGATAATGCAATCGGTTTAGAGATTATCGAAGTAGTTGAGCAGGCAGCCATCGCCTCCGCTCGATTGATGGGCAAAGGCGAGAAAGATGAAGCCGACAGAGTGGCTGTAGAAGCAATGCGCGAGCGGATGAACAAAATTCATATGCGCGGCCGCATCGTGATCGGTGAAGGCGAACGCGATGACGCACCCATGCTTTACATCGGCGAACAAGTGGGTATTTGTACTCGTGAAGATGCTAAAGATGTCTGCAACATAGATGAATTGATCGAAATTGATATCGCTGTTGACCCTTGCGAAGGTACTAACCTGGTTGCTTACGGTCAAAACGGTTCGATGGCAGTTTTGGCAATCTCTGAAAAAGGCGGTTTGTTTGCTGCTCCCGATTTCTACATGAACAAATTGGCTGCTCCTGCGGCTGCCAGAAATCATGTAGATATTCGCAAGACACCAACCGAAAACCTCAAAATTATCTCTGATTGTCTCGGCCGTAGTGTTGAAGATTTGGTGGTTGTGGTGATGGATCGCCCTCGTCACAAAGATTTAATTAATGAAATTCGCCAAGCTGGTGCAAGAGTTCGACTGATCAGCGACGGCGACGTTTCTGCTGCGATTTCTTGTGCGTTTTCTGGTTCCAACATCCACGCCTTGATGGGTATTGGTGCAGCACCTGAAGGTGTGATTTCCGCAGCAGCCATGCGCTGTTTGGGCGGTCACTTCCAAGGACAGTTAATTTACGATCCGGCTGTTGTAAAAACTGGTTTGATCGGTGAAAGTAAAGAGAGCAATATCGCTCGACTTACATCAATGGGCATCACAGATCCAGACAAGATTTACAATGCTGAAGAATTGGCATCTGGGGAAACAGTTCTGTTTGCGGCTTGCGGAATTACTCCCGGAACGCTGATGGAAGGAGTTCGCTTCTTTGGTGGCGGCGCTCGTACTGAAAGTTTGATTATTTCTTCTCAGTCGAAGACTGCTCGGTTTGTGGATACAATCCATATGTTTGACCAGCCTAAATCTCTGCAATTGAAATAATCATTAGTTAGCGGTTAACAGTTAAATTTTAAATGTTAATTTTTGACTATTAACCGTTGACAGTCACCAGTGATTAACAATTAGCGATAAACTAAGAGTTAATCACAGGTGACTGTAGATAACTAAGAAATAAATAGTGACAAATGACAGATATGAATATTGCAGTCGTAGGTCTCAGCCACAAAACAGCGCCGGTTGAAGTTCGGGAAAAACTCAGCATTCCAGAACAAAAGATTGAAGCGGCGATCGCCCAATTGCGCGGCTACCCCCACATTCAAGAAGTTGCAATCCTCAGCACTTGCAACCGTTTAGAAATTTATATCGTTACCACAGAGTCAGAGCCGGGAGTGCGAGAAGTGATGCAGTTCCTTTCGGAATGCAGTAAACTTCCTTTGCAGTCTTTGCGCCCTCACCTGTTCATTTTGCTGCACGAAGATGCGGTGATGCACTTGATGCGAGTGTCTGCGGGCCTCGACAGTTTGGTGCTGGGAGAAGGACAAATTTTGGCTCAGGTGAAACAAACTCACAAACTCGCCCAGCAGTACAAAGGTGTTGGCAGAATTTTAGAACGTTTGTTTAAGCAAGCTTTGACAGCCGGGAAGCGTGTTCGCACAGAAACTAGCATTGGTACTGGTGCGGTTTCGATTAGTTCAGCGGCGGCGGAATTAGCTCAATTAAAAGGTCAGCATTTAGCAACTAGCCGGATTGCAATTATCGGTGCTGGGAAGATGTCGCGCTTGTTGGTGCAGCATTTGCTGTCGAAAGGAGCGAGTCATATTGCGATCGTCAATCGATCGATGCGAGGCGCTGAGGAATTGGCCGGTTTGTTTAAAGATGCTACACTGCACTTGCATTTGCTCTCGGACATGATGCAGGTAATTGGGGATTCTGACTTGGTGTTTACCAGTACAGCCGCTACAGATCCGCTGTTAAATAAAGCTAAATTAGAAGCTGTCTTAAAACCCGATCGCCCTTTGATGTTGGTGGACATTTCTGTGCCGCGCAACGTTGACTCGGATGCTAAGGAATTGGCTAACGTCAAGTCGTTTAATGTGGACGATTTGAAAGCAGTGGTAGCTCAAAATCACGAAAGCCGCCGCAAAATGGCAATGGAAGCTGAGGGCTTGCTGGAACAGGAAGTCGAGGCTTTTGATGTCTGGTGGCGCAGTCTAGAAACTGTTCCTACCATTAGCTGTTTGCGGGATAAGATCGAATTAATTCGAGAACAAGAGTTAGAAAAAGCTTTATCGCGTCTGGGTTCCGAGTTTTCGGAGAAACATCAAGATGTGATTGAATCTTTAACAAGAGGGATTGTGAATAAGATTTTGCACGATCCGATGGTGCAGTTGCGGGCGCAGCAGGATATTGAGGCGCGCCGACAAGCGATGCACACTTTGCAAACTCTGTTTAATTTGGATGTTGATGTCAATCAGCAGTACAGTTAACAGTTGACAGTTGACAGTTGACAGTTGACAGTTGTCATTGGTGATGTTTTGCATCAGCTTTTAATGTAATTAGGACTTACCCATTTGCTCATTAAGTAATGGGGTTTCTTAACTCAAATTTAGGGTTTTATATCCTTTCTGTTTGCATTGGAACGATCATTTTGTGCATTGCTGTCCCTGCTGGCGAGTCGCGCGAGCGGGGACAGCACTGTATAATTCCGATGTAACTGATATCTTGCACCATTCTTAACTAGCCTTTCACGGACGGGCAGGATGCCCATCCCACAAGAAAATTTATTTTTTGTGGAACAGGCATCTTGCCTGTTATTGAGAATGCGGCAAGATGTGAGATGTAACCGCAAAAAATATTACTTGTTACCAGGCTGGAGCCTGGTAACGCAGATTCGGAGGTTCTGCCTCCATTTTTGGATGAGGCAGAGCCTCTCGATATCGGTTCCCTGACAACTAACAACTAACAACTAACAACTAACAACTAACAACTAACAACTAACAACTAACAACTAACAACTAACAACTAACAACTAACAACTAACAACTAATGACTATTAAGCGAATTCATCAATTAATTCTATTGCTTGTAGGGCTGTGGTTAGTTTTTGAGTTTTCCTCGCGGATTGTGGCAGAAATGCTGTGGTTTGAGGAAGTTGGATATCTTCAGGTTTTGCTGTTAAAACTGAAAACTCAAGGGTTGCTGGGCGCGATCGCACTTTTGGTATCTTCCGCCTTCTTCTGCGGAAATTTAGCCCTAGCCCGCCGCCTGCAACTTCCCACCGAAAACATCAAATCACCTGTTTTTAGGCAGTTAATCGCGCCCGCAAGTGGCAAAAACACGAAGAAAAATCATCAATCACCTGCTGCTAAATCTCAAATTGCGTTTCCCTGGCTGTTGTTGGCGATATTTGGATTAAGTGCGATCGCCAGTTTAACAGTAATTCACTGCGGGCTCTTAGCCACCGGTAGCATCGGCGATTTTAGGATAGTCGGGGGTTTGTCTGCGCCGCCAATTCACTTCGGATTTAAGTCAATCCAGGTTGGCGTGGTGCAGCTATCGTCTGATTGGTGGCAGTTGGGCTTGCTGCTGGGGATGATGTTCGCTGTAGCAATTAAGCCGGATTTTTGGTTGCGGGCGATCGCTCTTTTGCTCAGTTTGGCGATCGGGATAATTGCCGCTAGTCGCTGGACTAAACTTTTACACTATTTCCACCCTACTAATTTTAACATCACCGACCCGATTTTTAATCAAGATATTAGCTTTTATGTATTTATTTTGCCCATCTTAGAATTACTAAGTTTCGGGCTGACTGTTGTATCTGTGTACGGTTTAGTATCTTGCACTTTAACCTATTTGCTGTCTGGAAACAGCCTGAGTCAAGGGATATTTTTGGGGTTTTCGCGATCGCAACAGCGGCACTTGTACGGCTTGGGAGCAGCTTGCATGGTAGCCATCTCGCTCCGGTACTGGCTGGGCTGTTACACCTTGCTGTACTCGCGCGGAGACGTTACCTACGGGGCTGGTTACGCTGACGTGACAGTGCGGCTTCCCGTCTATGGCTTTTTGAGTGTGGTGGCTGGGGCGATCGCACTTTTCATGCTTTGGCCTGTTTTCCAATTAAACATCAACAATAATAACTTAAAAAAAATCATCTTAGCATTTTTAACTTTAAGTATATCTCTAGGTTTGCTGCTGCCAAAAATCGTGCAGCAACTGATAGTCAAACCCAACGAACTAGCCCGCGAACAGCCCTACATCCAGCGCAGCATTGCCTTTACTCAACAAGCTTTTGACCTCAAGAAAATTGAAATCAAAACCTTCGATCCAGGCGGAAAACTTACATATCAAGACTTAGAAAAAAATCAACTTACTATTAGCAACATCCGGCTGTGGGACAAACAGCCACTGCTGCAAGCCAACCGACAGTTACAGCAAATTCGACCTTATTATACATTTCCTGATGCTGATATCGATCGCTATACAATCAAAAACGCCACAGCAAAAAAGGGAGATGTGGAAAGCCAGCAAGTAATTCTGGCGGCGCGGGAATTAGATTACACAGCGGTGGCGCCGGAAGCTCAAACTTGGGTAAACGAACACCTCGTGTACACTCACGGTTACGGCTTTACTCTATCTCCCGTAAACACAGTCGGTGCCGGCGGTTTACCCGATTATTTTGTCAAGGATATTGGGGTGACAGCCCAGACAGGAGATACTGTTTTAGATGTCACTAAAGATAGCATTCGGGCCAGTATCCCGATCGGCTATCCGCGCATTTACTACGGCGAAGTCACCGATACAGACGCCATCGCACCGACAAAAGTCAAGGAATTCGACTATCCCAGCGGCCAAGACAATGTTTACAATACCTACAGCGGTACGGGCGGAATTGCGATCGACTCTCTATGGAAGCGCTTGCTGTTTGCGAGTTATCTCAAAAATTGGCAAATGGCGCTAACCCGCAATTTCACACCCGAAACTAAGTTACTTTATCGCCGCAATATTAACAAAAGAGTCCGGGCGATTGCTCCTTTTTTGCGCTACGATTCCGACCCGTATTTGGTAGTAGCAAACGCCAATCTCAGCAAAGGCGAAATCGAAAAAAAACCGGATAAAATTGGCAACAAGATTAAACCTTCACCCTCGGTAAACGATAAATCTCCCAACTATCTTTACTGGATTATCGATGGCTATACAGCGAGCGATCGCTACCCTTATTCAGATCCAGGAAGCAATGAATTTAACTACATCCGCAACCCGGTAAAAGTCGTCATTGACGCCTACAACGGCTCTGTCAACTTCTACGTTAGCAATCCTTCCGATCCGATTATTAAGAGTTGGATGGCTATCTTTCCCGGACTCTTCAAACCCCTGGACAAAATGCCTCCGGCACTCCGCAAACATATTAGATATCCCGTAGATTTGTTGAGCATTCAATCGGAACGGTTGTTAACTTATCACATGGAAGATCCGCAGGTATTTTACAATCGGGAGGATTTGTGGCGCGTTCCTAATGAGATTTATGGTGGCAAACAGCAGCCCGTAGAACCGTATTATTTGATTACAAAACTACCGACAGAAACATCAGAAGAGTTTATTTTGCTATTGCCATTTACGCCAGTCAGTCGTAATAATTTAATTGCTTGGATTGCAGGGCGATCGGATGATGATGATTATGGTAAATTGCTATTGTATCAATTCCCCAAACAGCGATTAGTTTACGGCCCGGAACAGATAGAAGCTTTAATCAACCAAGATCCGGTGATTTCCGAACAAATATCTCTGTGGAATCGGCAGGGGTCAAAGGCGATTCAAGGCAATTTATTAGTAATTCCGATCGAACAATCTTTGCTGTACGTGGAACCTCTTTATTTGGAGGCTGAACGCAATAGTTTGCCAACTTTAATTAGAGTGATTGTTGCCTACGAAAATAGAATTGTGATGGCGGAGAATCTCGACAAGGCACTGAAGGCACTTTTTCAGCCAAAATCTACGAATAAACCCGCAATTGTGAGGCCAGTAGAAGGCGCAGCCCCCGCGTTGAATTGATAATATTTGTAGGGAAACGGCATTGCCGTGTCCGGCGCGAGCCACTTACCATAATACTTGTAGGGTGTGTCGCCATCAACAATCTCAAAAAAAGATGAAAAATCTCATAGCGACGCACCTCATCCATCAACAATCTCAAAAAAAGATGAAAAATCTCATAGCGACGCACCTCATGTCTATATCCGGTAAAAACAAGTATTAGGTTTATTTCCAGAAGCCCTTGAATAGCAAAGGTGCGTCGCTATGAGATTATCGCTCTAATTCAGAGATTTTCTAGGGCGACGCACCCTACAATGACTGATCTCTTAGTCCGCGGAGGCGGACATTGTTTGTGTAGACGCGGTTTCAACCGCCGGGTGCTCAAGGCGATCGCGAATCCCCACAATTATTGCTACAATAACAAAAACCAACCGCCTCACCATCTCACCAATGTTAGATAAAATCTGGCGCTTCCTCAAACAATTAATTCAGCGGATTTTGTGCGCTTATACTCAGTATTTTAACCCCCCCTGGCCCCCCCCCTTGGTAAGGGGGGGGACAAGAAAGAAAATCTTGCTTCCCCCCTTAGCAACAGCGGGGGGGAAAGAGGGAACAAATCTTGCTTCCCCCCTTAGCAAGGGGGGACTGAGGGGGGTTCTTCCAACTTTGACTGATGCGGAATACGAGGCGAAGTTGATGAAACTTCTAGAATGGGTGAATCAGGGCTGGGGAAGAGGCGATGTTGCGGAATTCTTAATCGCAAAACAAATTAAAAATGGTGATTTGGCGGCTTGGTTGCCGAGGTTTGGATCTCGATTGTTGGAGGGCGCGCAGGGGAGTACAGCGTCTGCGGATGCGGTGTCATCGCTTCAGGAATTGGCGCGGGGGCTGGAGGCTGAGGTTTGGTATAAGCGAGGGAAAGAACAAAATGATTTAGGCTTGTTTGAACAGGCGATCGCATCCTACGAAAAAGCTTTAGAATTCAAACCAGATTTTTACCAAGCCTGGATTAATCGGGGCTGTATTCTTTGTGACAATTTCAACAAATATGAAGAGGCGATCGCATCCTTCGACAAAGCTTTAGAAATCAAACCAGATTTTGACAAAGCCTGGTACAATATGGGCATTGCACTGGATAATTTCGGAAAGTTAGAAGATGCCATCGCATCCTGGGACAAAGCTTTAGAAATTAAACCAGATGAGCACAACGCATGGTTCAATCGGGGCCTTGCACTGCGTAAGTTAGGAAGGTTAGAAGAGGCGATCGCATCCTACGACAAAGCCTTAGAAATTAAACTAGATAAAGAGGAAGCCTGGTTCGATCGGAGCGGTGTACTGTATCATTTAGGAAAGTTAGAAGAGGCGATCGCATCCTGTGACAAAGCTTTAGAAATCAAACCAGATGACCACGCAGCCTGGAAAAATCGGAGTATAGCAGTCGAAAATGCACCTAAACATAGGCTGCTAGTTTATGAAATCTTACAGGGACAATTCCCTAAATCTCCACCAGTAACCAGAACTCTCATAACTCACAACCTGACACAGCGCGGCTATGAAGGTCAAATATTAACATTAAAAACAGGCTTAGAGTATTGCCAACAAAATACCCACCCCGAAGGATATGGAGAACTGCATCAAGCACTAGGAGATGCTCATTATAGTCGCGGAAAACTCACTTCTCCCAACACCTATTGGAATAAAGCCACCACCAACTACCAAGAATCCCTCAAAACTCTAACACCAGATACTTTCCTAAAACTGCATCTACAAGTATTGCAGAAATTAATCAAAACCTTAGTCAGCTTAAAGCAAACTGATGAAGCAAATAAATTACGACGAGATGCCACCGATTTATTGCAACGCTTACTGAAACAGCAAAACTATTCCCAACTCACCCAACAGCAACTCACCGACAAATTAGTTAGCTTTGAACAATTAACCGTAAATATATTCATGCAATCTGGGCAGTTTGCCGAAGCCTTAGCCACAGCAGAAACCGATAAAAATGTCTGCTTATCTTGGCTGGTGGATGCCTTGCCAATTCCCGATTACGAAACAGAAGAGACAGTCACTCACGCCCAAATTCAGCAACTCCTCAATCCGACAACAGCCGCGATTTACTGGCATCTCAGCGACGCATCCCTGACAACATTCATCATTAAATCCGATGGCTTGTTGTCTCCCGAAACCTGTTTCAGCGATTTTCCCGATGAACTTGAAAAATGGGTGAAGGAGTGGAATCAACAATACACCGACTATCAATCTAAGGAGAAAACAAGTCAAGTAAATCATCCTTGGCGTGGGGGAATGGCAAGTAAATTTGCCCGACTCAATGCAATCCTGAAAATTGATGCGATTGAACAGCAATTAGAGGGAATTACCCAGTTAATTTTGATTCCGCATCGGGACTTGCACCGCTTCCCGATTCATGCTTTGTTTAGTCGGGATTTTGTGGTTAGTTATTTGCCTAGCGCTCAATTTGGGTTGAATTTGAAACATCGGTTGAATCCTCCAACTGCGGCAAATACAGCAAATACACCAAATACAGTCGGCGAATGGAATTCGCGGCTACACAGACAAAACCCGCCTCCGCGGGTTGAAGAAGGGGAAGTGAATTCTATCCTCAGTATCGAAAATCCCAACAGTATAATCATTGATGAAAACGGCAAACGAAAAGAATTGCTTCCTTTACCAGCCGCCGAGATAGAATCCGAAATTATTTGCCGAATGTTTGCCAACTCTACCCGACGGGGAGAAAATGCAGCTACCCTCGATGAAGTCACCAAATTATTGCCACAGCCCCACAACATTTTTCACTTTACCGGACACGGTAGCTATGATTTTGACAATCCTCAACAATCAACTTTATACTTAAGCGATACTCACCGATTAACAGTCAAAGAAATCATCCAACTCAACCTCAGTAACTACAAATTAATCTGCCTTTCCGCCTGCGAAACCGCAGTCACAGACAAGCAAACAATTCTCGCCGAATATGTAGGATTGACTAGCGGTTTTATGCGGGCGGGAGTTGGCTTTGTCGTCAGTACCCTGTGGCCAGTCCAATCCGGGGCGAGTACGTTATTAATGATAGACTTTTACCGACGGTGGCGAGAAGAGGGCGATTCGCTACCCGTCGCCTTAGCAAATTCTCAAAAATGGCTGCAATCAGCCACCCGCGAAGATTTAGCCGCTTGGTATCAGCGGGAAATTGACAAGATTTCCGAAAACAGCAGCGAACTTTCTGTAGCTGAAGTTAGCCTGCGCCGATTCTTTAAAAGCAATCAGCAAAACTTGGCTAAAATGGAATCAGACCAACCTTATCAACATCCGTATTACTGGGCAGCCTTCACTCTAACGGGATTATGATGAAAAATAATAATGACGATATTTTTACAGCTTTCATTGGCGCGGTACTCCAACAAACAGAACCGCTACCCGCACCAGTTCAATTAGAGTTTAATAAAATTGATGAAGCTTTCACAATTAT
The DNA here is from genome assembly GCF_020737865.1 of Microcoleus sp. PH2017_35_SFW_U_B. NCBI lineage: Bacteria > Bacillati > Cyanobacteriota > Cyanophyceae > Oscillatoriales > Microcoleaceae > Microcoleus > Microcoleus sp. PH2017_35_SFW_U_B. The sequence continues at coordinate 13,782 of NZ_JAEQDE010000036.1, read as the reverse complement.
CGATATCGAAAGACTTGCCGAATTGCATCCCCCTCTGCTAGCTGCTTATGAAGAAACTCATAATTGGTTGATGTATCATAGCAATGAACGTAGCAAAGGATTAGATGTTTTGCCGGATAGTGAATCTGAAAAAGAAAACACTACTAACCCCGAAATTAGTAACGCAGCCAGCGATATCAGCGATTTAACAAATTTACCAAAAATCATCAATGAAATCGATACCAAAGTTAAGCCGCGAGGGTTAAAAAAAATTCTGGGAAAAATCTTGCAAGCTGGGGATTCAGTGCAAGCAAGTCGCGATACAATTTTATCGTCAATAGCAGACAGTTTCACCCATGACTAACGAAAATTGGCTGATTTACCCTACCGTCGATTTGTTTGTCTACGATTTAGCCGACGGTATCGGACAAAGTGAAGACAAAATCAGCCAAAACCGCCAGCAGTTTTGGCAAAAAATCTATGGCGATAAACTCTCGCAGCCACAGCAAACACAAATCGAACAAGCTGAAACCGAAATCGGTGATTACATCGATTTACTCGGCAACCAAAAAGTAGTAGCATTTGAATCTCCCCTCGATGGCTATGCTTATCCTGTCAAATTCGGCGATACTTATGCGGTGCAGTTTGACTTATCCGGCAAAATAGAACCCGACAGCGATAAGAAATTTGTACCCAAAGAAATCGATTGTTTAGAATGGCTGAAATCTACAATCATCTCGCGCTTCAATCAACCTGCTACTATCGGTCAAAGTTGGCTAGTTTGGGGTGAATTGACTAGCGGGCAAGATGCTTTAAAAACTGCCAAAAATTGCTACAACAAACTTGAGTTAGTCCCGAATGCTAAATGGGATCGGGATTTAAAAGCATCAGGGCAATTTTTAGGGGCAAATTTTTATGAATTGTGGCTACCTCCGGGAGATAGAGGCAATATCAGCCAAAATTATCATGTGTTAATTTGCTTGTTTTCTAACAGTGGCGAGGCATCAATTCCCACTACTCGCCAAAAAATGACTAAACTTTATCCGCAGTTCCTCCGATTATTTGGATACCGCAATAAAGTGATTTGGGCTTATCAACAAAGCCGCCAACTTAAGTCGAATCTCAAGGATGCTTCGCGGAAGATTCAAGAAATTGTCAGCCTACTGCCAGAACAAGTCAATGCTGCTAAAGTTGACTTGAAACAATTGCAGCAAAATTTGGTCTATTGCTTGACAATTTTTTCGATTTATGCTAATTATATTAGTCGATTGGAAGAACAAGAAAATACAATTAAAACTAATCTGAACAACTATAATAAACGGCTAGAAACTATAGCGGAAAGAATGGGAAATGACAAAAATGAGTTAAAATTTATGGCAAGTTTCAGCGATTTTGCTGAGGAAAAGTATGTCACCCAAGTTAAAGCGGATAATAGAAGTTTGAGTGCGGGTTTGCGGTTGTTGGAAAATGCGATCGAGACTGTAGAGGGGATTATCGAGATTGAGAGGGCTAAGAGCGATCGCACTTTAAACTTTACCATTGGTACAGTGGGCGTGGGAATTGGCACCAGCGGAGTCGCCGCCAGCATCTACGCCAGCCAAATCAAAAGCCCCGCTAGCCCGGAAAATCCGATGTCGGCCAGTCAAGTTCTCGTGTTGAGTCTGCTTTTGGGAATTGCAGGAGGCTTAGTCAGTGCGGGTTTATTAAAATTGCTTGACAGAATTCGGGGCTCGAAATAAACCGCAGATGGGGCTGAGGGCGCACAGAGAAGACAAGGGGAGAAAGTTATTGAGGGTTGATAACTCTGAGGATTTCTGTTAGTTAGCAGGCTTGACATCTTCCCACCAAAGTTGGACATAAGGCCAGAATACTTTATCATCATCTAGCCTGACTGTCACTTCATAGCGATCGATCTGAGTGAGTTCGCCTGTTTTACCATTGAATTGCAATTGTTTGGGATCGTCAGTGTGAATTTCTACCTTCTGATTCAACAGCGGCAGCATTTGCTTTGAAGAACCATGAAACGGATTTTTGCCTCTGAGCACATAGCCACCAATGAAAGATATGTACATTAAAGTTAGGAAAAATACTGTACAGAAACTCACAATCAACAGTGTTTTTGGTTGTGAAAAATTGGTATAAACGCTCGTAACTCCTACTACCATTGTTCCGAAAAATAACAGACTCGGCAGCAAGAGTCCATCTCCCAGAAACTCGCTACAAAAAAGCATCAGGGGTATCTGAAAACCAAATAATGCAGCTACCCAAATCCACCCACTCAGCAAGGATTCAGATAGTAGCCAATTCATTCCTACTGTAAGGCCGATCGCAATTCCTATCGCCCAAATCGGTGCCGCATAATCGTACTGTCTGAAGGGAAGAACTACAAAAAAGAATACAGCATAAATAAAACCCGCAATAGCTAAGGCTAATCCACTAATTATTTCGTTCCAGTTCAGCATTTTTAAATTCGGCGCAAATAGTGAAATCTTAATTAATATTATGTCGGCTTGAACAATAGTCCGGACATTTTTTTATCGCGAACGGTATAATAAGGGTTTCAGCTTCTTCAGACGCTGAAATCTTAACGGTAGAATGCCAGTTTCAGCCACCACCCCAAAAAAACTGTCCGGATTATTGCTCGAACAACCCCTATAAAATAGGTTTGAGGGTTCGGACTTCTCAGAACAAACGCATCTTATTTTTAGGATGCTTGCTAGACAAAGGTTTGGGCTATTGTGCATTTGTGTTCCCAAATGCTGAAACCCTTGCTAGGTAATGCTTACAGAATTCATGCCAATTTGAAAAATTAATGCAACAATATTGGTAGGGTGTGGATTCATCGATCGTACAAAAAAAATACAGAAAATCTGACAGCGACACAAAGCGCGACAATACTTGAGTAAACAAAGTCAACTAAGAGTGTTGCAGCAAGGATTTTTTAAATTGGTATTAGATGCGTTTGCCATGGGACTTCAGTCCTTTGATTTTTGATGCGGACTGAAGTCCGAACGATCAAACCTTATAAATGATAAAAATTAATAAATTAGACAGGAGAAGGAAAAAATTTGCGATCGCCCAAAGATGTAAAATCTAATTCCGCTAATGCTTTCTCGCTTATTTTGATGTGTTCTCAATCTGTGAATAGTTACCAATTAACCGGGCTGGCAATTACAGATTAAGGCTATCACAGACTTTTGCTACTTGCTGTCGATGGTGATAGTCCTTATTGAAGCTAGAAAGCGGAATTTTCAGACCGATATATCATTTAGGGTCGATCGACTTGACAAATTGTTGCACAGGCTGCGGTAGAGCCGGTACAAAAGTCTTTCTAAAACCCCGAGCATCCAACACTCGCCACAAAATACCCACCGCTACCGTCAAGAAAAATAACGCTCCCAAAAAATTGAACGCACCAGACAGAAAACCGCCATCCCTTTTTTTCGGAGGCGTAATGTGTTTGATCCGATATACAGCCGGCTCGTAATCTTTCCGTTCCTCGCGACTGGGCACCGGCTTTTTGGCATTGGTGCGCGAACTCTTACGGGGGCTCCCACTCAAACCCGTTTGATTAGTTTTAGTAGAACTACTGGGCGAGTCCAAATCAGAAGCGCCACGCATCGTGAACTTGCTAACAGATGTCCCGGTTTTGCCAACACCAGCATTCTGTATTCTACTGTTAGAGCGCTGAGTTGATTGGCGATCGGCTAAAGTTCGCATCAAACTTTGCAATTGCTGAGTCGCAGCCGGCGGGCGTTCCGCTTTCCTCGCCCAATTTAACAGCATCGCCGCAGTAATGCCGCAAAGATTCGCAGCCCCCACAGAAGCTATCCGCTTCAGCAGAGGCTGACTGTTGGACACAAACACCACCAGTGCGTCGGGATGTTCCTGAGCCAGACCGTAAACGCACTGAGCTGTAGCTACTACTAGCATTGCTTGTGCGCTTTGATTTTTCATCGAGGGTTCTAGGCCCCGATGCGTTTCTTGAGCATCAGTCACAATCCAGCCACTATCTGCAAAAAAGCGCATAAACTCTCTGGCCACTTGCTCTTGAGCTTTTTCTACCGCTTTCCCTGTCAGATAATCTATTTCGTCATACACTACTTCCGGGAGATAGCAACTTCCCACCTTGGCATATTCTTGCCAAACTTGGGTTCTGCCAGCCATCAAAACATCCGCATCAAAAGTTACCAATACAGGAGGAAGTTGATTAGCCATAACTTTAGCCTAGATGCTCATATCCGTGATTTTTACTTGCTAAATTAAGTTTAAACAAATTCCGAGCTTTTCTATTGGGTTAATTCATAAATATCTGGGGTGCGCCCAAGCGCACCCAGCCCACCAATGGTCAGATGATTAGTTGCCAATTCCTAAACGCCCAGCTAAAGCGGGAGTCAAGGGCAAAAGTACAGAAATCATTAAGAACAAAGCCAACAAACCCAAAGCTGCGCGAGCGTCGTCAGGTTCAGTCAGCTCGTTAAGGCTCGGCCGCTCCAGATTCCGCTGTAAAATCAGAATCACGATCGCCCAATACAAAGCCAAAGGATTAACTAAAGAAGCGATCGCCAGCACCACAAACGTCGCCAAAGTAGCGCGACTGGCAATTTTCCGGCCGTAGATTGCTTGCACAATTCTACCTCCGTCCAACTGTCCCGCAGGCATCAAATTAATCGCCGTGATTACCAAGCCCAACCAACCAATAACTACCAGCGGGTGAACGTCAACAATCTGTTGCTGCAACGCCGCACCCAAAACCACTTTTGCCAAAGTTCCCACCAAAACCGAGCCCTTGAAATACTCTGCGGGAATTTGAAACAAACTGCCGGGGTGAGAAAGCAGCAAACCCGTTACCAGCATGAGCAGAGAAATTATTCCCCCAGCGGCTGACCCAGCAAAAGCAATGTCAAACAAAACTTTACGGTTGGGAAGCAGCGACTCAAAACGCTCGATCGCCCCAAAAGAACCTATCTGAAAAGTTGGTATAAAAAACGGCCAACTCAAGCCAACCTTGTACTGATTTGCCAGCACTCGGCGAGCAATTTCGCCTGAACCTAAAACCGCCCAAATTCCCGCCGCAATTGGCAGCACTTCTGGATATCTACCAGGCGAGTTAAAGAAATCGAAACTCAGCAGCAAACCGGCTGTTTCCAAACTGGTAGCAATTGTTGCTAGTAGCAGTACGACTGCGAGGATTTTTTGAGATAGGGTAGTGGGCTGCGGGTCGTTTGTGCTGGGCAAGATAATAACTACCGGCTTCTCGTCCTGATTTTCTACTAAAAACAGGCGGTAGCGATCGTTCAATCTTTCTTGCAAACTTGCCGTCAAACGCGAGTGTACTTGTTCTGGGTCTCCCCGGAGATTGCCTTTCAAGATTACCCCATCTTGATAGGGAATCGTTTCTATAGCAAAGAAAGTATCGATGCCAAAGATGCCTTGAATTGCCTTGAGGTCTTCAACTGGAACGGGAATTATTTCTAATTCATTAGTTGCAGGCGATGTGACGATCTTAATAATTTCTTTTGCTGGTACCCGTTGTTCGTTTGCAGGGGAGTTTCCATCGCTTTGGGACTCGATCTGGGCCGGATCGGGGCGCGAGTCGATCACTGCATCGGCTGCTGCCTTCCGCAATTGCCTGCCCAGATAAATGTACAATCCCGTGGATGTCACCAGCAGCAACAATACCGCCACTAGATTTAGGTAAATCCCGGCACCGAACAAACCAAAGAACAGCAGCCACGGACTCATCAGCACCACTGACTGCAACCAAGCTAACATTCCCAGTTTGCCAAAAGGTCTGGCGCGATAAAATCCCCAACCCAGAATTCCCACAGCAACCAATACCAGTGCAATTGTGGCGGTATTTTCCGATGCCACGATCGGCATTCCGGTTGCTTGCGCCAATATCGGCTGTAACTGGTCGATCGCGCTGCGGTCTAGTAATAGCATTAAATTTTGGGGTATATGAAATAAAATTGCTCTTAACATATCCAAACCTGTCCAAAAATAGCCCGATCACTAAGGATAACTCCTGAGGGCTTCTCGACCCACAATCGCCTGCTGCTGTTTTAACTTTTGGGCGATCGGCTATTGACACAAAAGACTTTTTATGATAACACATCCGGTGTGTCAATCGATTTTAGATTGTAGATTTTAAATTTTAGATTTTAGAGGCGACCCCACGGATAAATTCGGGGGAAGAGAGGATTTGAGATTTTCGATTTGGGATTGATTCCACCGATAAATCACGTGGCGGAACATGCAGAAATTCGCTTGTCAAACATAAGAGGAAGAGGCGTAGGAGTGTCGATCGCGCGGAAGCCGGAAGATTTGCCAAATTTGGCAGGTCGGGCTTCAGGACGAATTTCATGGTGTTTTGGATGCCCGAATCCGCAACAACTGCGAAACAAACAAGGTTTCAGGTAGTCTGTCAGCTTTGGGGAAAACGTCTGAAACTATTGTCATGTATAGGTTTGGTTAACGGGTACGGCAGGACTTGAACCTGCGGCTCGCTGCTTAGAAGGCAGCTACTCTATCCAACTGAGTTACGCACCCAACTCAAAAAGTCTTTAACAGTATCATTGTATCGGTGGAGTGTGCGATCGAGCAAGTAAATATTTTTTAACTTAGACAGAAACCGGTTCTATCTAAAAAACTACGATGTGGAGCGCGGCGCGATCGGGAGCGAACACGCTAGTGATGAGAGTGCCCTTGCGTCCAGGATAGCAATTCACAAAAGCTGGAGGGACTCACCTGCAAACAACACAATTGTTAAAATTCGATAGTGACAAAGCCTCAAACGTAGGCCACAAGATCGAAAAACCAGAAATCCTCCTCTGATTTTAGGCATGAGTTGAGGCAATCGTGACTAACTTGCCGATCTTTGATGATGTTTGCCAACATTCTGCTCGACTTGATATTTGAGAAAAATGTGGTAGAACTAGGATTGAAAGACTCAGGTGAAAATCCCTGATGGCAGGAAGCCTATATATAAGCTTCCTCTACGGCATCAAAGCAAAATAGTCAATCGCCCGATCGGCACGAGCTCAAAAATCAAGCGTTGCCAGTACAGCAGTCGTAAGTTGTGCGCGGGGGAATTTCCTTCGTGCATTAGTTCATATGCCATGGTTGAGAGACAATCTCAGCTTAGATACTTGTTAGCATTTGTTAGCAAAAAAGTATCGGAACGCTTGAGGAGGGGAATCCTGCTAATTAAAGTGAAATCGTTGAATCAAGCATCTCCGAGCCTAAAAGCCTGGAGATCTTCAAAAGCACAGCACCTCGGCCATGACAGGAGTCAAATCGCAGTGTCATGTTTATTCTGAAACGGCAGGATGTTGAAATATCCAATTTTCAACACCCAAAACGGGATCAACAAATTCCCATTCTCAATTATCAGGGGCAGACTTTTCGTCTCATTAGCGCCTTCAACGGCAAGCAAGCAGAAGACGCCAGAGCCTTGTGGCGGGATTTAACCGACAACCGAGGCAAAGCCTGTGTTCTGCTAGAAGAGCCGGATAGATACAGCGTCTGGGGAAAAGTCCGTCTAGATCAGCTTGCCGGTGAAGAACCGGCAGGTACAGAATCCGCTAAAGCACCGCTATTCGCGCAGGGTTGTCTGCTACTCCTCCAAGCTGTTTACTTTGACGTAGAAGACCTCTTAGGCGCAAGGCAAGCCACATCGTTTCAGAAAGATATCACCAAGGTATTTCAGCAAGGAAACTTCCCCCAGGCAGACTCCGCTGATGCGATCAAAAATTGGCTGACCGTTAGTCCCTTGCAAAATCATAAGGTGCCCCCTTGGCAAGAGCAACATCTCAAAACCTTATTGCAAGAACTTCACCGTTTGGGCAAATCATATTTTGGCAATACCGACTTCGCTGAGGGAGTGAGCGATGTGCTGCAAGATATGCCAGCACAGGATCGCACTCAGTTTCTCGATTGGCTGAAACAATCAGCCCTCAACAAGTTGTGGATCGCAGCATAGAAAATCTTTGACAATTGCTCTGACAATTGGGCCCAGATAATCGAGCTGAGATAATTTCACTGTCGGGGGCAAGGGAGATACAGGTTGGATTGCCAACTTGTATCGATCGAGCGACATAACTGTTAAATCAGTTAAGAGGCCAGCTACAGTCTGGCAATTTAACTAAATTTTGATCGCAGTTCCCACCCAGAATCATTGATATGAGTGGGGGAGTGTGAAAGCCAAAAACAGAGAAAACAACATTTGAGGATATAACTTCCGAGTTTAATAGGTACGGTAAAACCCTTAATGGTGAAGGCGCAGACCGTATTTTTATCATCTATTCCCGGGGGAAATATCGACTAAGAACTAATTCTTTGAATTAGTAAATAGATACTATTCTTGCTTAGTCTTCCGAGAGTGTACGAAGGCCAAAGTCCCGATGACACGCTGAGGACGGCAGTTTTTCCCGGAGCGTCAGATCAAGGTTCTTTGGCGAAAGAATCCTCATCTACAATCAAAGATTGAGATGGGGTGCGTTCAACCGCTAGTTAGGTATCGTGAAATCCCTATGAGTAGCACTTCAGAAAAGTCATCTACATCTACATCTTTACTATCAGCTCAGACCCTCGTGATTGTGGGCATTGTCTGGGCTGTCCTGGCGCTGCTGTTCTTTTTGCTGTTCAGTGTTCCGCTTTCACAGCAAGATGGTTTACCGCCTTGGTACTCGATCGGCACTTATGTTTTTGAATGCGGGGCATACCTTGGAGCGTCTTTAGTCTGTTTGAGAAACTGGAAAAGCCCCCACATGGCAAGCGGGCGTAACGTCTGGCTGGGAATTGGTTTGGGGATGCTCTTCTATTTTATCGCCGGCGTGCTGTTCGGGATTTGGGAACTCTATTTCGAGTTAGACCCAGATGTGTCCCCAGCAGATGCGTTTTATCTGGGCAGCTATGTGGTACTGATCGGAGGCATGGTTCTAGCTGTGACTTCCAAGCGACTGAATCTAGAATTTTGGCAATGGGGTTTGTTAGCGGCAATAGCAGCCTTTGGGATTGCTGTAGCTATCTGGGTTGCTGCGCCCGACTCTTGGAGACAACAGCTAGGAATGGCTCCGGCTGCTCCCCAGGAAGTAGTTACAGGATCTGCACCTGACTCAACGGCTGCCAAAGGAAAAGCCCCTGCTTTGGACAATTCTGCCCAGTCAAAAGCAAAAGGAACGGCAGCGGCTGCTAAATCGGCACCGGAAGAAGAATCAGCAGAAGCAACTAAAGCTCCCGAATGGGTGATGGCACTTGACAAGCAACTATCACCTTACGCCTATGCAATCAATTTGTTTTACATCGTCGGGGACGTTTTTCTGCTGATTATTGCTACTGCGCTGCTGCTGGCGTTTTGGGGAGGACGTTTCTCCCAATCTTGGAGAATGATTGCGGCTGCAACTTTTTCGCTTTACATCGCAGATATGTACTTCAAATGGCGCGATACTCAGGCTGAGGGTAGTTATCAAAGCGGCAGTTTACTGGAAGTCTTTTTTGTTTTCAGTGGCATCCTGTTCGGAATAGGAGCTGTTTTGGAACATGACATCTCCACCCGTTCTCGTCAAAGCAGGCGGACTCGTCGCTCCGCGTAGCGATTTGAGATTGGGGTTGCTTCGGCAAGGGAGGGGAACGTGAAAGCTTTTTTGCCCTTCCCTGCATCTGTCAACTTCAAATCGAAAATAAAAAATCATACTTTGCCGATCGCACTTCCTACGTCTTTTCACGTCTTTTTGGTGGAAAACTTGGCATGACGCCCACAAAACTCTCCGATTCAGACAAACGGGAACTCCTCAGGCTGTACCGACAGTCGGACGAGAATACTATCACTCTGGCCAAGCGCTACGGAGTGAGTAGTTCGACTGTAAGGCGCATCCTTCAGGGGGCTTTGTCCGAGTTAGAATACGCATTTCTAGTCCAGCAAAAACAAAAGCGTTCGTCCGATCGTAGCACCAGCAGCCTTTCTCAACCAACAGAAACGGCTGCTGAATCGCCGGCTAAGAACTCCATCGCCCCTGGAGATACTCCCCTGTCTGAGTCACTCCCCGTCACGCAGTCAGCCCCAAATTCGAGGCCGACGATCCGAAAGCGTTCTGTATCAGCCACCCAACCTGTACCAGAAATCGAAATTCCAGGAACTTTACAGTCGGATTTCGAGGTTTCTGATTTACCAGATGCCCCCGTCGGCAATCTTGCCGAACCCAGCCACCGTGCTGTTGTGACTGGGGAACTACAGGCAATGCTTGGTGGTGAAGATTTTAGCGATTTCGACGAAGATGAGGATGAGGAGGAGGATGAGGATGAGGATGAGGAGGATTTAGATGACGACTTCGACGAAGATTTAGAGGATGAAGATTCTCTGTTTGAAGCGAGTCTGCTGGGTTCGATGTCCGGGGAGTCGATAGAACTTCGGGCTGGCCCGATTCAAGTTTTGCCTTTAAGCGAAGCATCTGTGCCCAAAATTTGCTATTTAGTAGTCGATCGGGCGGCAGAGTTAATCACCAGACCTCTGAAAGCATTTGGCGAACTCGGTCAAATTCCGGCGGCCGAAATTCGCGAGAAAACCCTACCAGTTTTTGATAATCACCGAGTGGCGCGCCGATTTTCTACTCGCAATCAAAGAGTTTTCAAGATTCCCGACGGCAGGCTGTTGCAAAAAGCCGCGCCTTACTTGCTAGCCAAAGGAATTACTCGGCTGCTGATTGAAGGTCAGGTTTATTCCATCGAAGGTGTGAAAAATTAACTTAATATTCTGCGGTGTCCGAGTCTTCGGGATTTGCTTTAAATCTAGGACGCGAGTCTTGGGAATCTGAAAGGTTCCAAAGCGGTTGTAGCACTGCACCGCCTATCAGTCCCGCACTAATGCTCATGGCCAATACTAATCCTACAGGAATCTGTATGGATTTAAACAAGATAAAGCTTAAGGCTACTGGCGCGGCGTTCTGGACTGAGATTATGCCGATCGCGCTTGCTAAAATTGCTACTAAAAAACTTATGGCGAGCAGAGGAATTATTTTCATAAACTGGCAGACAACCTAACACTTTAACTGATATTACTGCTTAATAATTTAAATTTATATCAAAATATGATTTTGGCAAACCTCCCATTGTTAAATAATATACAATAAGATTAGGGGCAAAGTCAAGTAGATACCGGAGAATTATATTTTTTGTTAGATTCAATATAAAAAAAATTACAACTCCAACTATATTGCAAGTATATAATTGGCTGCTATCTCAAGTAAATTGAATGATGTTAATGTTACCTTCATGTTGGCAATTTAACTTATAAATGTACCTCACAAACCTGAAATACGCTGTATTTATAACTTTTAAAACATGGACTATTTCACATCAGTGATCGGACAAAATCGAGCAGTAGAATTGCTAAGCCAAGCAGTCGAGCGCAACCGAATTGCTCCCGGCTATCTATTTGTCGGCTCCAACGGCACCGGCAAAAGCTTAGCAGCACAGTGTTTCATCGAGCTTTTATTCTCAGTAAATCTTCCCGAAAGGCGATCGAGAGAATCCGTGCAAAATCGCGTCCGACAGCGAAATCATCCAGACTTACTCTGGGTAGAACCAACCTACATGAACCAAGGCAAACGGCTTTCCGCAAAAGAAGCAGAGGAAGCAGGATTAAAGCGAAAAGCACCGCCCCAAATTCGCCTAGAACAAATTCGCGAAATCGGCGAATTTCTGAGCAGGCCACCACTAGAAGCTGGGCGTTCAGTCGTAGTTTTAGAACAAGCAGAAACAATGGGCGAAGGAGCCGCCAACGGCTTGTTGAAGACCTTGGAAGAACCGGGAAAAGCAGCGCTAATTTTAATTGCTCCGACTGTGGAAGCTTTGCTACCCACGTTGATTTCCCGCTGTCAAAAAATCCAGTTTTCGCGGCTGAATCCCGAAGCAATGGGACAAGTTTTGCAGCAAGGGGGATTTGCCGAAATTTTATCCCATCCCGAGGTAATCGGGATGGCGCAGGGAAGCCCTGGGGAAGCAATTGCTATTTGGCAGCAACTGCAATCAATACCCGAGGATTTGCTGCAAAAAGTTAAGCAGTTGCCTCAAAATTTGCGCTCAGCTTTGGAATTGGCTAAGGAAATTGATAAAACTTTAGATACTGAATCTCAGTTGTGGTTAATTGATTATTTACAGCATTGTTACTGGCAGCAATTTTTGGCAGGCCGAATTAGCCGATCGCCCTTAGAACCCTTAGAAAAAGCCCGCCAATATTTGCTAAACTACGTACAGCCGCGATTAGTCTGGGAATGCACACTAATGGGAATCTGTCAACCATAATAAGAGTGCCAAGTTTGAGCCCAATACAATAATTAAATAAATTCACCTAATTAAAAATAAAATATCGATCGCTAAAAAGCTTGCTGTATATGTCTTATCACTTCTCTCGGGACGATAACTAAAGCCGTCCTCCGACTTCTATTTCTGTTCTTCCTTCTTCCGACTTCCATTTCTATTCTTCCTTCTATCAACTGTCAACTGTCAACTGTCAACTGTCAACTCTTCCTTCTTCTTAACACAATGGAAAAAGCCACATTTGCCGCCGGTTGTTTTTGGGGAGTCGAACACAAGTTTCGCGCCGTTGCGGGTGTCATCTCGACTGCTGCGGGCTACACAGGAGGTCACTGGCCGAATCCCTGCTACCTCGACGTTTGCGCCCGAGTTACCGGTCACGCTGAAGCAGTGCTCTTGGAGTACGATCGATCGCAAATCAGTTACGAAACACTGCTAGATATATTCTGGAACTGTCACGATCCAACCCAAATCAATCGCCAAGGCCCCGACAGAGGCGAACAGTACAGGTCAGTCATTTTTTATCACAATTCGGAACAAGAAAAAGCCGCCCGCGCATCCAAACAAAAATTGCAAATTTCCGGTAAATACGACAAAGATATTGCCACCGAAATCAAACCCGCTGGTGAATTTTATATGGCCGAGGATTACCACCAGCAGTATATTGAGAAGAAGCGGCAGCCCTCCGCATCAAAGGACTAAAGTCCTCACTACAAACCTGATAAAAATATATTTTCCCAAACAAAAAGCGCCCCTATTTCTAGGAGCGCTTTTTGTCAATCAAGAGTTAAAAATTAACCGTTGATGGAAGGAGCAACCAAAGCCACGGGAGTTGTTTCACCAGCAGCCAAGTCGAGCGGGAAGTTGTGAGCATTGCGCTCGTGCATTACTTCCATACCCAAGTTAGCGCGGTTGATGACATCAGCCCAGGTGTTGATGACGCGACCTTGTGAGTCGATAATCGATTGGTTGAAGTTGAAACCGTTCAAGTTGAAAGCCATTGTGGAAATACCCAAAGCGGTAAACCAAATGCCAACTACTGGCCATGCGCCTAACAAGAAGTGCAAGGAACGGCTGTTGTTGAAAGAAGCGTATTGGAAAATCAAACGACCGAAGTAGCCGTGGGCTGCAACGATGTTGTAGGTTTCTTCTTCTTGACCGAATTTGTAACCGTAGTTTTGTGACTCGGTTTCAGTTGTTTCGCGAACCAAAGAAGATGTAACTAAAGAACCGTGCATGGCGGAGAACAAGCTACCACCGAATACACCAGCAACTCCCAACATATGGAAGGGGTGCATCAGGATGTTGTGCTCAGCTTGGAACACGATCATGAAGTTGAATGTGCCGGAGATACCCAAAGGCATACCGTCGGAGAATGAACCTTGACCGATTGGGTAGATCAAGAATACTGCGGTAGCTGCTGCAACTGGTGCAGAGTATGCTACGCAGATCCAAGGACGCATACCTAAGCGGTAGGACAGTTCCCAT
>NZ_JAEQDE010000015.1:0-1198 GCF_020737865.1 Microcoleus sp. PH2017_35_SFW_U_B | reverse complement strand
CAGGGCTATTTCATTCTAAACAGCTTCTTCAAAACGTCTAGACCATAGCCAGCGAGCCGTTGTGCCTGTGCCATATTTGTTTCTCCAGCTTCTCGATAAAGATTGAGTGCTAAATTACGAGCAATTGCAAAAATGGCTGGGAGATCGCCAACTCGAACTCTAGAAGCATCTTCTCCTTGAGTCACATCTCGGACATAGTGGACCTTATTTTCAACACCCCAGTAATCGCGAATTCTAGTTGCAAATTGTTCCACCGTTTCATCCAATGAACTAATGTAGTACCTGGTTTCAGGCTTCTTGATTTGAATATATTTACCTTTTAACAGGTGTCGATAACTCGTGACTCGAATGATAATTCGTAGTCCGGCCCAGTCTTCGCTCTCCGATAGTCCATGCCAGCCTGTCCACAAACTCACACTTCGTCGTTCCACTCGTCCGTGGCCCGTTTCAACGGTATTAATATGGGATTCTGATTGAAATTTCTCCTTAATTTGCTCATGAAAATGGCTATGATTCCCTTTTAAGGCACCGAGATAGTCATTCCCAGACTCAATAATTAGCTCACAAGTTTTTTTTGAGTATTCAAGGCATCGAAGGCAAAGACGACTCCCCGTTGGGCCAAGGCTTCCAAAACGGGTGGAATCGCTTTGATTTCATTGGTTTTACAATCCACTTGTTGGGGAGTTAAAATCAGTCCTCGTTCGACCAAGTAGACCGTCACCAATTGAATCGCTGGATGGGATGGGGTCCGATTATCACCCGTTTCAATGTTGTAAGAGCCACGGAGGACTTTTCCATCTAAGGCAATGGTTTCACCTCTTTTCGGTTCAATTTTGCAGAAAGAAGCGACGCAAGCGCCATAGGATTGATAATCCAAGTCCAGTAACGCCCGACGAAGCGTACTGTAGGAAGGAATCCCATGCTTCGGGAACCCAAACAGCGCAATCAGAGGTTCGCGGTAAGCCTTTAACCAATCCCCGATGGCTAGAAAACCACCACATCCTGCGCTAATCGCCAGGGTAAATAACGCTAAACAGACCGCATACTCATGACGACAGCCCGCTCCACGCCGTGGGTCGGGTAATTCCGAAAATGCTTCTACAATTGCTAGGGAACTCATAAATCATAAGTTAGGGTGAATCCGACTTCTAAACTCTAAACCTAAACCCTGTCTACTGTCTAGAACGAAATAGCCCTG
>NZ_JAEQDE010000142.1:0-11870 GCF_020737865.1 Microcoleus sp. PH2017_35_SFW_U_B | reverse complement strand
GTTCTGAGGTTTTGGAGGCTTGAGCCGGATGATGGGAAACTGTCAAGTCCGGTTCTTAGGGGAGGAGGACGCGGCGACGTGTTCCTCCTTACCCGACAAAAAGACGGCGGGTGTAGATGGCGTTAAATCGCTGACTCCAAAGCAACGTTTAGACCTGACTCAAAAATTAAACCTGGGGTCAAAGGTCAGTCCAACTAGGAGGGTATGGATTCCTAAGCCTGGATCGGAAGAGAAGCGACCTTTGGGTATACCTACAATGGAAGACCGAGCGATGCCGCGCACTTGTCAAGCTGGCACTAGAGCCAGAATGGGAAGCGCGATTTGAACCTAACTCATACGGGTTCAGACCCGGAGTGCGATTCGTTGGGTAGAAACTAACCCTGAAATGGGTAGAGGATTACCCGCAAGCTACACAAGAATCTTCTCCCAATGGGAGAGGCTTCGCCAAGACAATTTGATAGTCATGTGGGTGAGGTAAATATCCTAGAAAACTAAGTCCCACCCTCCAGGTGCAGGAGTGAAAGCACACAGAGCGCAGTCAAGAATTGCGTCCCCCAGGGTAGCGACTAGCCATCAATCCCTGAAGCGGGGGTGAAAGGTGTCAATACTGGAAGCCTAACCTGGTAAACACCGAGCAAGAGTTCATGAGTAGGAATACAAAGGTACATTTGAACCATCGTCATGAATAACCAGCGAAATCAGGCTGTTTACGTTGGGAGTCCCAAAATGGGCAAGGATAATGGGGAGTTGGCAAGTTCCTGGTTGACCAACAAGCACTTCCTCTAAACCCGGTGGATAGTACCGCTCTAAAAACTCAAACAATGACTATCAGAAACGAAGTAACCTCTCGTCCGTTCTCAGTCTTCAATGATTGAGTAGGTGCTAACTAATACGAAGAGTAGGCAAGATTGATTCAAAAGCAAAACGCCTGACTGTAATGGTGAGGATAGGCAGACAGAATCACGGTGATTTGGAAGATAAAGTTTCCAGTAGCAGTAAATATGTCTAATACGAGTTTAAAGACTACGGTGGAATGGCGTTCTATTAACTGGCGAAAGCTAGAACGTAGAGTGTATAAGCTGCAACAGAGAATTTATCAAGCCTCTCAACGTGGCGATGTAAAAACATATCGCAGACTCCAAAAAACGTTGATGAATTCTTGGTCAGCAAGAGCCATTTCGGTTCGTAGAGTTACCCAGGATAATTGCGGCAAAAAGACGGCAGGTGTAGACGGCGTTAAATCGCTGACTCCTAATCTCCGTCTTGCCTTGATAAATCAAATAAAACTGGGTTCTAAGGTTAGCCCGACCAGGCGTGTATGGATTCCCAAGCCTGGATGTGATGAGAAGCGACCTTTAGGAATACCTACAATGGATGACCGCGCCTTGCAAACGCTTGTCAAACTGGCATTAGAACCAGAATGGGAAGCGCGATTTGAACCAAACTCATACGGGTTCAGAGCCGGAAGGTCATGTCATGATGCAATCGAAGCAATCTTTAACTCCATCAGGTATAAACAAAAATTTGTACTTGATGCCGACATATCGAAGTGTTTCGACTGTATCGACCATAAAGCACTGCTTTTAAAACTGAATACATCTCCCACCATTCGCCGTCAAATTCGTGCATGGTTAAAAGCGGGGGTGATGGATGGTAAGCAGTTGTTTCCTACATCTGAGGGAACGCCACAAGGCGGATGTCTTTCGCCGCTTTTGGCAAACATAGCCCTCCACGGGATGGAAAACCGGATAAAAAGCGCCTTTCCTAGTGGCACAATTGTCAAGAAAGGTCAATACGCTGGCTATCAGCCAGGAGCTACTTTAATCAGGTACGCCGATGACTTCGTGATTCTCCATGAAGACATAACCGTTGTTCAAAGATGCCGGGAAATAATCTCGGAATGGTTAATGGGCATAGGCTTGGAATTAAAACCCAGTAAAACTCGGCTGACGCACACTCTTTCAACTTTTGTTGATGAAAAGCCAGGATTCAACTTCCTTGGATTTAATATACGTCAGTTCCCCAAAGGGAAACACCATACAGGTAAAAATACGAAAGGGGAATTACTCGGTTTTAAGACCATCATTACCCCAAGTCAGGAAAAAGTGAAGGCACATTATGACCGTCTGTCAGATGTAATTGATTCCCATAAGTCAGCACCGCAAGCGGCGCTAATTAAGCGACTAAACCCTATCATTAGGGGTTGGGCTAACTTCTATTCGACTGTCATAAGTAAGGAAATCTACGCTCAGTTAGATGACCTAGTGTATCAAAAGCTTTTCTCTTGGGCACAATTCCGCCACCCAAAGAAATCAAAGGGATGGGTGTCAAAGAAATATTGGCACTCCATAGGCGATGATAACTGGGTATTTGCAACCACTGAAGTTGGGAAAAACCCACTTCGGTTACTTGACCATGCCCGCATTAAAATAGTGCGTCATGTAAAAGTTAAAGGCAAACTATCCCCATTTGACGGGAACCTGGTTTATTGGAGTACAAGAATGGGCAACAACCCAGAAATGCCAATTAGGGTATCAAAACTCTTGAAAAGGCAAAAAGGGAAGTGCGCCCACTGTGGATTGTTTTTCCGTGAAAACGATGTGATGGAAATTGACCATAAAATCCCGAAATCGCAAGGTGGAAAGGATTCTCACGATAACTGGGAACTTCTACACAGACATTGCCACGACACAAAGACCGCCTCAGATGGCAGTCTTGGCAACAAATCCGGCTGCAATAGTGCCGAGCCTAAGCCCACCAAAAGACTTGAAAAAGTCGCGGACAAATGGGTAATGAGGTATGCGTGACAAGCACCAAAACATTGAGGAGCCGTGTGAAAAGAAATTTTCACGCACGGTTTTGAAGACCAACGGGGCTGGTGACAGTCTCGTTGAGTTTAATCGCTCATGCCATGATGCGATAGAGCAAATATTCACGGTAATTAGTCAGAAATCTAAATACGTGCTAGATGCTGACATTGCCAAGTGTTTCGACCGCATCGACCATGAAGCACTGCTCAAAAAATTAAATACATTCCCCACCATCCGCCGACAAGTTCGAGCCTGGTTAAAAGCGGGAGTGATGGATGATAAGCAGTTGTTTCCAACATCTGAGGGTACGCCACAGGGCGGGGTAATTTCTCCACTACTGGCAAATATTGCCCTCCACGGGATGGAAAAACGAATTAAAAAGTATGCTGATACTTTGCCCACCCGAAGTGGTCATGGTAAGCGGGACAACCGTAAAAGCCTAAGCCTAATTCGTTATGCCGATGACTTCGTTATTCTTCACGAAGACATAACCGTTGTCCAAAGATGTAAAGAGATTATCTCTGAATGGTTACAAGGCATGGGTTTAGAACTAAAACCCAGCAAAACGAGACTTACTCACCTGGTTGACTGACAAAAGTCAGTCAAGATCGGGATAAAAGCTGACCCAGACTGGATTAAAGAGAAAAAGAGGGATAAACTGTTCTTAACCAAAAAACCAGTATGAATCGAAATGATCGATCGCCCCTCTCATCTTCATCATAAACTAATGAAATTCGCAGGTCAATACAGTCAGTGGTCAGATTTAAGACATCTAGGAGTGATGTGTTGGATGATGGTTGGTTTGATTGTAGAAGGCAAGGTAAATCTAACCAAATGGCTCGACCATGTTTGCACCAAAGCACAAATAGCCCAAAGCACACAGCGAAGATTGTCTCGATGGGTAAATAATCCCCGCATCAACCCAGCAAAACTGTATAGTCCTGTAGTGAAGGCGGTATTTGCCAACTGGAAAGACTCAGAAATTTATCTGAGTTTTGATACCAGTATGTTATGGGATAAATATTGCATCATTCGGATCTGTGTTGTACATTTGGGCAGAGCGATTCCGGTGGGCTGGCTCCTTACTCAAACACAAAAGTAGTAGTGTCAAAATCGATACTTATCAGGACCTTCTCAAGCGTGTCTCTAGGCTCCTACCCGTCGATGTCAAAGTCATTCTCTTGGCTGACAGGGGGTTTGCCAATGCCGAATTAGTCCGTGATGTCAGAAAATTAGGCTGGCACTGTCGAATCCGGATTAAAGGCAATTTTTGGCTGCGTCATCCACGGCAGGGGTGGCAGCGAGTGAGTCAATTTCCGGTAGCCATCGGCGAGGCAAAACTGATCCACAACGTTCAAATTCACAAATGTAACTCGCTCACAGATGTCCATCTAGCAATTGCGTGGGAATCTACGAATGGCGAACACTGGTACATTATTAGTACGGAGCCTACTAATCTCCAAACTTTTCGGGAATATGGTTTCCGCTTTACCATTGAGGAAAATTTTCTGGATGATAAATCCTCTGGATTCAATCTCGAAGACTCTAAACTCCGTTCCGCTCCAGCTCTTTCTCGACTGTGCTTAGTGTTAGCGATGACTACTTTGTTCTTGACTGCTCAAGGTGTTGAAGTTGTCATTTTAGGTCAGCGTCGCTGTGTAGATCCACATTGGTATCGGGGTGCTAGCTACTTAAAAATTGGCTGGAGTTGGGTCAAACAAGCTCTGAACAAGGGCTGGAATTTAATTTCTGTTATCTCTTTTTCTACTAATATTGACCCCGAACCAGTCAAGGCTTCTCGTCTACAACATCAGCAAAGAACTTACAGAATTGAGTTTCAAGCTACCACTGTAGTTTGGGCTAATTAAACTTTTGTCAGTCAATCAGCTTACTCACACTCTCAACCAGTATGAGCAAGAAAAACCAGGGTTCGATTTCCTTGGTTTTAGGATACAACAATTCACTGTGGGAAAGTATCACTCTAATCAGGGTTTTAAAACAATCATCACCCCAAGCAAGCATTCGCAAAAGGTACATTACGATCAAATCGCTAGTGTTATCGAAGCCCATAAGGCAGCACCGCAAGTGGCGCTAATCAACCATCTAAACCCAATCATTAGGGGATGGGCAAACTAC
The DNA here is from genome assembly GCF_020737865.1 of Microcoleus sp. PH2017_35_SFW_U_B. Taxonomy (NCBI): domain Bacteria; kingdom Bacillati; phylum Cyanobacteriota; class Cyanophyceae; order Oscillatoriales; family Microcoleaceae; genus Microcoleus; species Microcoleus sp. PH2017_35_SFW_U_B. The sequence goes on along the minus strand of NZ_JAEQDE010000142.1, from coordinate 6,924 downwards.
TATGCGACTGTGGTAAGTAAGGTGGCTTACTCACATATCGATAGCCTCACGTACCAAAAGTTAAGCGCTTGGGCAAAACGCCGCCACCCAAAAAAGAGCAGGGAATGGGTGTCAAACAAATATTGGCATTCCATAGGCGGTGATAACTGGGTATTCGCAACGAAGAAGGATGGATTAACCTCATTTCGGTTACTTGACCATGCCGTCACCCCTATAGTGCGTCATGTGAAAGTTAAAGGCGAATCGTCACCATACGACGGAAACCTAGTTTATTGGAGTTCAAGAATGGGTAAAAACCCGGAAATGCCGTCTAGAGTGGCAACGCTCCTGAAAAAGCAAAAAGGGAAATGCACCCACTGCGGTTTGTTCTTCCGTGAAGATGATGTAATGGAAGTTGACCATATCATCCCCAAATCGAAAGGTGAAAAGGATGAGTATAAAAATCTTCAACTTCTACATAGACATTGCCATGATATAAAGACAGCCAATGATGGCAGTTCTGGCAGCAAATCCGACTGCAACAGTGTCGAGCCTAAACCCACCAAAAGACTTGAAAGAGTCGAGGATAAATGGGTAATGAGGTATGCGTAACAAGCACCAAATCATTGAGGAGCCGTGTGAAATTAAAGTTTCATGCACGGTTTTGAAGACCAACGGGGCTGGTGACAGTCTCGTTGAGTTTAATGATGGCAGGCGGTACAAAGAGCGATTAAGTTTTCGAGCCGGTTGTCTTCCGGTATTCTGTTGCGATGATGCACGGTCAAAGTTAAGGAACAACGCTCGGATTTAGTTAAGTTGCTGTTGCTTTGTTTGTCTGGTCTGAGGCATTGTTGGCGGCACTTAGTACAGCGCCAAAGAGCGCTTTCTTTTACCGAAAGCGCAATCTCATACCAATTGTTGGGGTATCTTTTGGGTTTTGCCATAACCGTAAAAGCTTATTAATGTCAATCCACCGCCGCAGTAAAGGTAAGCGAGGCTAGTTTTTATCGCATTCTCAATGGCAGCCGCGATCAGTCAGAAATTGTCCAACTGCGGCAGTGGCTCAAAGTCGGTGACACCACGCTGCAATTCGTCTCTCAGAATGGCAAGTTCAACTAAAACAGCAGGAGTCCCGCACTCTAACGGTACGACCTTGAGTGACGGGAGGAATGCGCGTGAGGCTTGCATAGCCGAACAAACTAGATGTAAACGCAGACAAGATTTCTTCAATACATGATATAATTATGGCATGAAACAAGTCCTGACCGTATCTTGCAAGCTCGAAGTATCGCCTGAACAGTCCATCAAAATTGATGCGACGTTTCAGGCATTTGCTAATGCTTGTGAATATGTGAATCAAACTGTGCCGCTAACTCTCACAAATGAATTGGCGATGCAATCGTTGATCTATCACTTTGTAGATTAAAGCATCCCTACGTATTGCGATCATTTATTATATGTTGCCACTCCTGTTGAATACGCTTCAGTTCTCTTCCTGCACCGAGACTTTGAAGGATATTGCAGGCACAAGCATAGTAAATTTGCGCTAAGTCCATGTTGTGAAGGAATTGTTCAAGTCGGGCTAGATGATAGTTCGTTAGCGCTATGTGTTTCATCATGTGGCAATTATTAACGATTTCGAGAGCTTCTTGTAAAGTTTCCCTTGCAATTTCTAGATTGCCAGCATTAATTTCAGCCTCTCCCAACTTGACTAATATCTCACCAATTATTGGAATAAAAGTAGTATTAGCCAGTTCAGACTCTCCATGTTCAGTTATAAAATCACGATACATTTGCCGTCGAAATTCCAATAGTTTGCGCTGTATATTAGCACTCAAAGCTGCGCTCTGTCGCTTGTTATCCGCTAGAAACTCTGGAAAGTCAAATCCTGTTAACTCTGATGGATTTGGGTAGAGACGTTTGTACTCTGCTTTTGAGTTGAAACTCATCTCATCCAAAATGTCCCCTTCTCGAAAATTACTAATAAGCTCTAATTGGAGCTTGCAAAGCTTAACATTAGTTTCATCACTTTGTGTTTGGGCAATTGGGATGGCTTTTTTAAAATGCTGTTCAGCTTCTTCTAAATCACCGAATTCAATGCTTATTTCCCCAATGAGGATTAAGCAGGATGCTTTTTCCCCCTCTTCAATAAATGGCAAAAGCTTCTCGCACATGACTTTTAACAACGTCCACTGTCCTCCCCGTTTGAGATGATCCTTTAATTTCCAAAATCGGTGAAAGGCTTCATTGTAATCAACTATCTGATAAGCAAATGATTTTGTTTGAAAAAAGTCGCGAATCAGGGGATGTAGGCGATAGGTTCCGGGGTTTGTTCGTTGCAGCAGGTGCAGATTGAGTAACTCACTGTCGCGGGTTTCTTCCAGAGTCTCCGAGTCTTGGTCAGCCAAGCACTTCTCTACCAGCCACCAGGGAATCGGGGCAGTGGCAAACAGACTTAGGAAATACCCTAGCGGTTTCGCGCTTTCCGACAAAAGTTCCCAACTCAACTCAAACGCTGCCGCCACTCCTAATCGCGCGGTCATATCATCATCCGTCTGACACAGTGCTCGTGCCACTAATCCCTTCTCTTGCAACCGTTGTAGCATTACTGCCAAAGACAAATCGGGTTTGCGAGCGAGATAACGTCCCACCAGTTCCAGTCCCAATGGCAGACACCCTAACTGAGCACAAAGCTGCTGAGCGCAGTCTCGCTCAGGCTGAATCCGATCGCCTCCTACCAATGACTCCAACAGCGCCAGTGCCGCTGTTTCATCCAAGACCTCCAGTTCCAACTGGTTGACTGAGGTGCCCAACCGCAGACGAGTAGTAATCAGCACCTTGAAGCGAAGGGCAGTTGAGGGCGGTAAGTAGGGTGTGATGGCGGCGTAGTCCGTGACATCATCAAACACCAGCAGCACTTCCCCGGATTGCCAGTGTCTCCAGCAAAACGTTATCTGCTCCAATAATTCAAAGTCATCGGGTGGATTGAGGTTGAGGAGCGATCGCCCAAACTGCACAATCTGAGTCCCCACATCCACGCCTCTTGCCGAGAGCCAGCAAATCCCTGCCGGATAAATGGGCTGGTATTTCAGCGCATATTGTAATGCCAGTTCCGTCTTGCCGACACCACCCATTCCCGCGATCGCAGAAACGGCAACGCGGTAACTCTGTTGCAACATCTGATGGAGTTGCGACATAACCTGATCCCGACCAACAAACTCCACCACGCCACTGTAGGGAAGGTTTGCAGGAATTCCAATTGGTTTTGGGTGTTGCTTTTGAACAACCTCGATTAGGGCTTGAATGGCTTCATCATTCCAAGTGACGTAAGTGCGATCGCCAATGTGAATATCCTGTCCCTGCCCAATATTGACGTTGTACTTACCCAACTGCACTGCATCCAGACAATTATACTTCCGGAATAACTCCCGTAGAGCTTGAAGATATCCCTCAGTTTCCTTGCCGTTGGCAATGCGATCGAAGATAGCGCTTAAGTCATCCTGAAAACTCATCTGGCTCTACGCCTGTCCTTTATTTAGCCAATTAGAATCCACCTATGCAGAAACTCCTAAGAGTATACACAGTATTATTTTGTATTAAGTATGGCACACAACACATTTTTGAGTGTAGACTAAATAATATCATATGCTGAGCGAACGACTAATCAAAGAAATAGGCGATCGCCATTGATGCCACAAAACCTTACTTAATTTTGTTGACAACTTGCAAATTCATAACTTATCAATTAGTCATCATTAGCTAATGAATATACAAGATTCTTCTCCAGAAATTTCCCAGGATTATGCTGAAAAAGTGCGCTTGCTGTTTGCTCCATCTGGCGAACCAACGGGCGAACGCGGAGGACGAGGACCGACTTCTCCTCAAGATTTAGCCCAACAAGCAGAAAGTCTATCTCCGGTATCGGCATCCTTAACCCAGGCTTTGGCACGGGAGCAAACCGAGGCAGATCCAACCGTGCGCTTTCAAGCATCGGTGAAGCTGTTGGCGAAAGCTTTAACTGATTTAGAAATCAGTGCTTATCTGTATAAAGCAGCAATAGACGAAGAAGAGGGAATTACTTGGTCTAAAAACCAAGAAAGAGAACGAAGTGTAGCTGATTTAGGAAGTATTGAAGAAAACCTTAAAGTTCTATTGGGTGTCGAAATCAGTTCCCAAATTATAGAGCGGGGCGAGGCAGAAATAACAGATATTCCGACCGCTCGCGTGGAGTTATCAAATACCGTTGTAGATACCCTAAATTGGATTTTAGAACGAGCCAGTCAAACTGGGGAATCGGCACTAACCAGAGTTATGGGTTTGGGCGTAGCAGAACTCGCTGAAGCTGTTGGTTTTGTCGGCATGGATATTGCTGGGGTATTAGGGCAATCTGAAAATGTCTCTCGTCTTTACAATGCGTTTCGCGATTTCTTGAACAGAGCTTATGAATCTGTTATCGAACTTTTGGGACGACAATTAGCAGAAACAGCCGCTAAGCAGGTACTTGAATGGATACAAGAACTTAAAGAAGGAGCTAAGCTGAACGATATTTTAGAAAGGTTTTACCAAACAAAACAGACAACCGAGAATCTTCAACAGTTAGCAGATAGCAGTACAGCAAATTTAGAGCAATTTATTACCGCCATCCAAAGTGTTAGCGGACTTGATGCAGCTTACCGACAACAGATAAATTGGGCTGAAAAGGTACTGCAAGGTTTGAAATGGTTTGGAACATTACCAGCAGTAGCACTGCCTCAAGGTAAACTACTGATAGCAGCTTTGTGCATTACCTTGGGCGGATATGTAATATTAGTCGGTGCTGACTATGTAGATTCACCGAATCTAACGCTTCTGAATTGCGTGCCTGGGGTACGTCATATTGTAGAAATTAATCTGGCAACTCAGGAGTAAAGAAACAGCAAATGATAATTAATAACTACTACGATTTTGTACTGGTCGTCGATACTGTCCAGCGTGATAATTCAGGCAGTCAGCAATTTTCAGTTAGAGTTTTAGAATCTCCCGCTGGTGAAAGCAAAGCCCCTGAATTTATATCGCCAATCCCTCCAAGCTTGCAGCGTAAAATTCGGCAGCTTGAAAATCGCCAATTAGAGGAAAAAGATATCGTTAATCTGGGAGAGCAGCTTGCTGATTTTTTACTTCCAGATCCGGTTCGTCAGCTATTTTTAAATAGTCTCAGTCGATTGCAACCCAATGAAGGATTACGCCTGCGTTTATTTTTAGATCCGAGTTTAGTTAGTATTCCTTGGGAATATCTCTACATTCACGAACTCACTGAAGCAAAAAATAGCATGGGGTTCTGTGGTTTAAATCCAAAAATTTCTATTGTACGCCACGAACTACTTCCTGTTGGGGTCAAGCTAGATATGACTCCCAAAAAACGTCGCTTGCTTGTTGCTTTGGCTAGTCCTCAAGATGAAGAACTGCTGCGTTTAGATAAGGAGCGCGAGAATATCGATCGCGCTTTGAAAGAGATTCCAGGAATTGAGCCTGTATACGTGCAAGATGCAACCGCACAAAAGTTACTGGATGAGTTGATTGCTGGCGCAGATATTTTTCATTTTGCGGGTCATGGTAAGTTTAAACAATCGATATCGGACGACAGCGGTGGATACATTTTGCTGCTGGGTGAAGATGGAAAATCTGCTCCTATGCCAGCCGAAAGCTTGGCAGTTAATTTGCAATCTCGCGGCGTACAGTTAGTCTTTTTAGGTGCTTGCGAAACGGGACGGCGCGACGAACAAAATGCTTGGAGTGGAGTAGTCACCAATTTAATGGCAGCCGGAATTCCTGCGGCGATCGCTATGCAGTATAAAATTTGGGATGAAAGTGCGATCGCATTTAGTGGAACTTTCTACAAAGCACTGGCAGCGGGATTACCCTTAGAGCAAGCAGTATCATTAGGTCGGATAGCTGTTTTCAACCAATGTGATGCTCTCAAAGACAAGGAACAACGTCAAAAATATTGGCGAGATTGGGGAGTTCCGGTACTGTACTGCCGAGTCAGAGGCAATTTTGTCCTGCCAACTATTATGACTGAAAGTCACAGAAAAACTTTACTCGACGAGCTTCAAGGCGCAAGTGACGTGGTTCAGAATCAGAGTGGTGGTGTGAATAATAGTGGAACAATGAATCATAGCCCTGTTATTCAGGGAAATGAAAATGTATTACAGTCTGGGGGAAAATACAATACTTACATCAGAACAGCCAATGGGCCAGTAGCGACTGGCGATAACCCACACATAGTTAATCCCACATTTGGCAATGTCACTAACAGCCCAATTGGTGTGGCAGGTGGTGATGTAACATTGGGGGATGTAATATATGGTGCAGAAAAAACATCAGAAAATGATGTGCGATCGCTTTTTAACTCGATTTTAGATCGCGTTCGTCGCCTTCCGGCAGACCCAGATGTGGGCAATGATGAAATTCTTCAGGATGTTGAACGTATTCGCAAGGAAGTATTGCGAGGGCGAGAAGCTAATCTCAAGAAAATAGAACGCTGGTTAAAGTCTTTAGAGGTAGCCCCAGAGATTCAAGAAGCTGTTGTCATAACTTTGGAAGGCCATCACCCGGACATTACGGAACTGATACGTCAGCTTGCTACTAGCGTTCGCAGGTAGGAGTAAATGATAATTAGGCAGATGTTATCCTACTTTCTTTAAATAACTCAGTGAGGCAATAAGCTAAAGAATGAACGATCGCGCAAAGGAAGTAAATTCCACTTTCTGGGGTTACGTGCAAAACAGTACGGTTGTTACGGCTAGTGGCAATGTCCAAATCAAGCTGACAAACGGGACTGTCCTTTCAGTTAGACAAGAAGACTGGGCTGATTTTTCTGACTTAATTGCTAGGGTAACTCAACGATTAGTTGGTCGAGGCTTTATTTTTGAAAAGGTCGCCGATTTTATTCAAAATAACTCCTGT
>NZ_JAEQDE010000014.1:0-1234 GCF_020737865.1 Microcoleus sp. PH2017_35_SFW_U_B | reverse complement strand
AGCTAGCTGATGTACTTCAGATGCCAGGTGCACAGGCTGCAACACCCGAGATTACCGTAGGCGAGATGTGGGAAGCGTACCTTCAGTGGAAAGAAACAACCATTGAAGAGACTACGTTTAAAGTAACTTTCCAGACACAGTTTTCAAACATTATTTACGGTAAAATATGGAACAACCAAACTAAGCAACACGTCCAATCCGACCAGAGTATTAGCGACATACGCTTAAGCGATGGACAGAATGTGATGTTTGCAATCACAAATACCACAATAAGCAGAAAGACTTACTTTATCAATGAGTTGCGACTAGCTTTCGAGTATTGCAAATCAAAAGGTATGCTAGTCAATCCCACAACCGAAAACCCTTTTGTCAGCGATAAATTCAGCGCACCTGCTATCACAACTCAGCAAAAGTACGCATCCAAAATAGTAAATGGGGAAGAGAAACAATGGCACGAGGTGACGGACGAAAAAGCGCTAGAAGAGGATAGACGCGCATTTACCAAGATAGAGTGCGACATCATTATCAAGGCTTTTTATGGGTCTAACAAGTCTCATTTTGCACCCCTAATCGAATTCTACTTTCTTACAGGATGTCGCACATCAGAAGCGTTAGCCCTCTGTTGGCATGATATAGATTTTGAAAGAAATCTAATTCGTTTTAATAAATCATTAGGTGCTTCCACCCACAAAATAAAAGAGACCAAAACGGGCGAGGCAAGACTATTCTATTTCAGTGACAATTCTCGATTGAGAGAGTTGCTGATCCAACTAAAAGGCGAGAGCTTAAGCAATCTTTGCTTTCCGAACAAAAAAGGTAAATACATTCCAATCACCTCTCTACAAGAGGCATGGCGGGGATTCAAAAAAACTAGAGCCCTAGCTGATGGTACAGAAAAAACTTACTACTACCCCGGTGTAGTCACTCAGTTAGTTGAGGAAGGCGTCATAGGAGGGTACTTACCGCAATATCACACTCGCCATACCTACATCACCCTTACTGCTCACGCTAATGCCCACAATAACAACGCGCTATTACATATAGCCACCGCCTGCGGTAATAGCGTAGACGTGATACTGAGGCATTACCTTGGGGTAAGCGAATCAATACAGATAGTTGAGGCAATGTAACCCCCTACCCCCTTTAACCAGGGGGTATTTTTTTGACTATTTTCCTGTACCTACTGTCATTTTACAAAGTAGGGCGCTAAAGTAGGAGCCTACTTGGATACAAC
>NZ_JAEQDE010000141.1:0-18764 GCF_020737865.1 Microcoleus sp. PH2017_35_SFW_U_B | reverse complement strand
CCGCTCGCGACAGGAGATAATATCGTTTCCGGTCAAATCCAGTAACAGCAGAATTCTGCCAGTGCGAGCGTCCCCGCTCGCGACAGGAGATAATATCGTCTCCGGTGGCATCGGAATTATATATCAATACGGTTTACTTAACGCTTTTTTAGAAATTTTATCTGACGATTTTCTAGGCAATACAGGCATTTTTTGCAAGTCAGATTCTTCTTAAGTCAACCGTATTGAATTTATATATTTGAATCGTCAGAATTATGCCAGTGCGATCGTCCCCGCTCGCGAGAGGAGATAACTTGCGAGCGGGGACGCTCGCACTGGTAAAATCATGATTCTGATGCCAGCGGAAACGAGATTACAAGCTTTTCCCAATTTAAATAACATATTTGGGGCGGACAATCTTAGCCCACCCCACAAGATTTTAATTGTAGAGAGATAGTTTAATTTAAATGGCGAGCCGATCGCACTCATTTACTGAAAAGAAAATCCTAATTTCTATCACTCTGTAGTTTCGGGGAGAGTTTCGACTACATACTCGGGTACATACTCAGCTACCTTTTCAGGTAGATTCTCTGGCAATTTTTCCGGCAATTTATAGGGCAAATTTTCCGGTGGATTTTCCAGTCTCACTCGCCGGATCGGCAGATTTGCGATCAGTGACATAGCCCGCTGGTCGCTTTCGAGACCGAACTCTGACTCAGTGGTATCAATTTCCACGTAGCGAGACACCACCTCTAGAATTTCTCGGCGCATAGACTCAACCATTTCGGGGCTGAGTTCTGACCGATCGTGGGCTAGAACGAGTTTGAGGCGGCGTTTTACATCGTCGCGGCTGTTGTCAGGGATGCGCGGGAAAAGTCGTTCGAGAAGTGTGTATATCATGGTTGCGGCGGGTTTGTCAATGGTTGGGCATAGAAAAAGTCAGGCGATTTTAGATTTTAGATTTTAGATTGGGGAATGACTTATTCCCGTCTGGTTTGGAGTCGGGGGCAGCAGTTTGATGCTTTTTGCGAAATGGTTTTACTCCGGGAATTTTTCGGCTAGTTTTTGCGATGCAGTGGCTGCTATTAAAGGTCGATCGCCAATAGGGCAGCACATCACATAATTTTAGTATTGAAAAACTTGCGGAGGCGAGTGAAAAACGTTTCCCGACGGGGAGTGAGATCTAAAAAATCAACTTTTTCGCCTTCTAAACGGCGGGCAATATTGTCGAAGGCAGTTCCAGCTAAAGAGGTCGTTTCCGACAATACTAATGGTTCGCCTCGGTTGGTGGAAACGATGACCCGCTCGTCGTCGGGAACGACGCCTAACAGCGGAATGGCAAGGATTTCCCGCACGTCTTGCACCGACATCATATCATTTGCCAGCACCATTGCAGGCCTGATCCGGTTGACGATTAGCCTGATTTTCTTGACATTGTTGGCTTCCAGCAGGCCGATGACTCGATCGGCATCGCGGACAGCAGCGATTTCTGGAGTCGTGACAATGATACCTTCTTGCGCCGGGGCGATCGCATTTTGGAAACCCTGCTCAATTCCAGCCGGAGAGTCGATCAAAATATAGTCATATTTTGGTGCCAACATCCCCACAAGCTGCTTCATTTGGTCGGCGCTGATGGCATCCTTCATCCGAGTTTGGGCCGCCGGTAACAGCACCAAGCGCGGCTGCCGCTTATCTTTCACCAAAGCTTGCTCTAAGCGACACTCTCCGGCGAGAACTTCTAATGCCGTGTAAACAATGCGGTTTTCTAAGCCCAGCAGCAAGTCTAAATTTCTGAGGCCGAAATCGGCATCAATTACCGCAACGGTGCGCCCCCGCTTAGCTAAAGCCATGCCGAGATTGGCTGTGGAGGTAGTTTTTCCCACTCCGCCTTTCCCTGATGTAACAACAATAATGCGAGCCATAAGCGATTGGTAATTGCGAATTGGTAATTGCGAATTGGTAATTGCGAATTGGTAATTGCGAATTGGTAATTGCGAATTGGTAATTGCGAATTGGTAATTGCGAATTATTCTGATGTTTGTCGATTATTCGCCATTAGTATTTGGTAATTTAGCCAGCATCTTTTATTCCTTGAATCAACTCAACGCTCACAACTAATAAGTCTGATTGTTAGACAAATTTTAGAGGAAGTTTCATTGATATTTTCCATCGTCCTTTAATGACTGATTTAGCCAAGACAAAAATTATCAAATGCAGGTTGAAACAGCATTACCCATTACCCATTACCCATTACCAATTACCAATTACCCATTACAAATTACCCATTACAAATTACCAATTACCCATTACCAATTACCCATTACCCATTACCAATTACCCATTACCGCCCATTAACTGCGATTTGTCAAAATCAGAGGCTCTACCGATCCGAATCCCCTGAGGCGTCACATAGGCGACTTCCGGGAAAAACTGAGCGGGTGAGGCTTCTGGGCCTCTGGCAACGTACTTAGCAATCCTAATCACCATCGGTTCCATCTGCAAGGTCATAATCACGCTGTTGGTGTTGCCGCCGGCACCCGCGTGCACGACGCCCCGCAAACGGCCCCAAACCAGGATATCGCCTCCGGCGACGACTGAGCCGCCGGGATTTACATCTCCCAAAAGTACGATCGTCCCTGGGTGACGAATTTCTACGCCCGATCGCACAGTCATCTGCAAATATAAAGGTTCCGCGAGCGATTGCGGTTTTTCGGCGGATTTACTCAGGGTAGAAACCGGAGGCTGCTGTTCTACAGAATAGCCTGCCGTTGCCGCAGCTACGGCCGTTTGGCGGCGGCTGGTGTGGACTCGTTTGAGTTGCAGTTCCGCTTCCAAGAGGGCATCGGCGATTTCTTGCAGTTGGCGGATATCCAAAAGTCGATCGCTGCCCATCAATTGTACTTCGGCATTCGGCTGCCAAAAGCGTTCTCCAGCATTCAGCCTGACTTTTAGCTGCTGGCAAAGTTCAGTCCAAGTCGATGCCGTACCAGTTCCAGGTTCGTTGTTCGTTTCTGGGGGAAGTAGCAACAATAGCTGTCCATCTTCAGTCTTAAGTCGGACTTGCAGATCTAAGCTAACTTCGGGTGTTGATTGAGGGGTGGCAGCAGCGGCTGTTGAGGCATCGGGTGTCATGGGACTGTTCGATCTCGGGTAGGGACAGGTTAACATCAATATTAGCTTGAGTCGTCTTTTGCCTCAGCCTTTTAGGCGAAAACTCTGGTTTTTTTTATTTTTTACCGCAAGTAGGGCAATTCTATTTCATTTTTGAACAAGATTTTTTTGATTTACCGCAGAGGGCGCAGAGGACACAGAGAAAGAGAATCAAGAGCGGAATACAGTGGCTGTAAACTGCGTATTTTACTGCTATAAGTAGCACGTCTAACCACATTTGTCTAACTTAGGCAATTATTGCTTTACCAGAAAGCATTAGTTGAAAGCCTTTCCCTTTGAGGTAGAGATTAAAATCAAACGATTCATTACTCCTATCCTCTTCCTTCTTTTCACAACTATCAACTGTCAACTGAAAATTACTATGCAGCAAATAGAACGTTATCGCGGCAGTCTGATCGGTTTAGCAGTTGGCGACGCTTTGGGAACAACTTTAGAGTTTTGTCGCCCCGGAACCTTTGAGCCGATTAACGATATGATTGGCGGCGGCCCGTTTCGACTGCAACCGGGACAGTGGACGGATGATACATCAATGGCACTTTGTTTAGCCGAAAGTTTGATTGAAAAAAAAGGTTTCGATCCAGTCCATCAATTAGAAACTTATTTGAAGTGGCGGCGAGACGGACATTTGAGCAGTACGGGCAAGTGTTTTGATATTGGCAATACGGTGCAACAAGCACTTTGGCATTTTCAAGATACAAAAAAGCCTTACTGCGGTTCTACTGATTCTTGGGCTGCTGGAAATGGTTCGATTATGCGTTTGGCTCCGGTACCTTTGTTTTATGCGAAAAATCCTTTAGAAGTCATAGACAAATCTGGAGAAAGTTCTCGCACTACTCACGGTGCTGCTACTTGCGTCGATGCTTGCCGCTATTTTGGTACTTTAATTGCGGGGGCTGTGAATGGAGTTAGTAAAGAAGTTTTGCTTTCGGAAAGATATTGTGCGATCGCCGAATATTGGGCCGCGCACCCGCTGGTGGCAGAAATTGATGAAATTGCGGCGGGTTCTTTTAAGCGGCGACAACCTCCTGAAATTAAGGGTACTGGTTACGTGGTTAAGTCTTTGGAGGCGGCACTTTGGGCGTTTTATAACAGTTCGTCTTTTGCCGAAGGGTGTTTGTTGGCTGTGAATTTGGGCGACGATGCGGATACAACTGGTGCGGTTTACGGACAGTTGGCGGGAGCTTTTTACGGTGAATCTGCTATACCACAAAAATGGCTCTCGCAATTGGCACATAGCTCTTTAATTGCATCTTTCGCCGAACAACTCTTGACTGTAGGACTTACGCACGGGTGACTATAAACCGAGTTTTTGTACAACAGTTCGCGATCGCAAGTGTCACAATACTTAAATATTTTCTTAGGTACGTAGTTGCGCTTCAGCGCTCAAGCACAACCACGTACCTTTTTGAATATGCCAGTTGCGTAATTTCGGTAGAAAAATGTTTTCTTACACCAGTTGAAATACCCGGTTTATCAGATTTTTTGTGCGTAACTCATATAGCCCTTCTCAGATAGATGAGGTATGACTTTCATGGGATTGTTTGGTGTGTAACTCGCTTAGTGTATAATCACCATAAGAGCGCTGAAGCGCAACTACGTACCTTTTTTGCGCGTAATCCCTAACTAAAATTAGGAGACGGCGCGATGCTCTCGCAACACGTAGCCAACTCCTCGAACCGTATGCAGCAGCCGTTTTGAGTTATTTGCTTCTAACTTAATCCGCAACGCCCGAATATACACTTCAATAATATTTGACTCGCCCATAAAATCGTAACCCCAGACTTTTTCTAAGATGCGATCGCGCGTAATGACTTGACGGGGATTCCGCAGCAAAAATTCCAACAAATCAAACTCTTTTGCCGTGAGTTCAATTAGTTGATTTCCTCGATAAACTTCACGGGTTAAACAATTTAAGATTAAGTCTTCAAATTCTAAGCTATCCGGGTCATTTGGTTGAGTTCGGCGCAGGCGTGCTTTCACCCTCGCGAGGAGCTCTTCCATACTGAAAGGCTTCGTTACATAATCATCAGCGCCAGCATTTAATCCCGTTACGCGATCGGGTACTTCATCCTTTGCTGTTAATATAATTATTGGTACTTGCACGCCAGTCGATCGCAATCTCAAACAAATATCCAATCCAGAGATACCCGGAAGCATCCAATCTAAAATCAACAAATCCGGTTCAGCCGTGCGGGCGAGGGTTAATCCATCCAATCCGTTGGGGGCGACAGTGACGTGATATCCTTCTAAAGTAAGTTCAGATTCGATGAACTTTGCCAGTTTCGGGTCATCTTCAACAAGGAGAATGCGATCGCTCATAGCTGCGGATTCCAAACAGGTAAGGTGATAGTAAAAATACTACCTTCTCCCGGTTTAGAGCGGATCGCGATACGTCCTTCCATACCTTCGATCAGGCTTTTGGCGATCGCCAATCCCAACCCAGTACCGTCTCTAGAGCGCGTCATAGACTCATCCACCCGGTAAAACCGCTCGAAAATCCGTTTTTGGTGTGGCAGAGAAATACCAATGCCGCGATCGCGCACATGAACCATCACCTGCTGTTCCCTCTTTTCTAAGACTAACTCAACAGGTTGTTCGGGAGCAGAATACTTAATAGCATTATCGACTAAATTAATTAAAACTTGTTGTAAACGATCCTGATCCGCACAGGCGACAACATCCTCATCATTTGACACCAAAATAACTTTCCGATTGCTAACCTTTGCGCTCATTTCTGCCACCTCAGCCACCAGAGTATTCAGGATAACCGGATGCAAGCGAAAGTGCAAATTGCCGCTATCAGCCCGCGCCAAATCCAGCAAATCTTCTAACATCCGAATCGTGCGTTCAGTTTCACCAACCGCCGTTTCCAGTGCTTGTTGCTGATAGTCGCTTAAATTAGTGCTGCGCCGCAGCAAACTTTGTAAATAACCAACTACCACCGTTAGAGGAGTGCGTAATTCGTGGGAAACATTACCGACAAATTGGCGCTGTTGCTCCCAGGAACCGGATAATCTAAACAACATTTCATTAAAGGTTTTTGCAAGTCCTAAAATCTCATCAGGAGCCTGATGCAATTGGAGTTTTGCCGCCTGCAAATTATCAGCAGACAAAGTGCTAGCAACCTGACTCATCTCTTCTAGAGGGCCCAGAGCGTGACGAATGCGACTGGCGATCGCCACGATCAACACTAAAATTACCACAACACTGACCATAATTAAACTCCGAATCCCATCATTTAACTCATGTTGCTCGTCCGTGATATCTTGAGAGAAATATACCGTACCCAACAACTGATTTTTAATCCTCAGAGTTGTGCTACAGATTACCAAATAGCGATCGGCAACCCGAACAAAAGTCGGCTCAGCAGGTACTTCCGTCAACGAAATCATCTTCGTAATCTTAGAAGATTGCATATCCATATCAGGTGAATTCACCAACAGCATCCCATCATTGCGCTTCACCCACACCATAATTCCCCCTGTCGAAGCTTGATGAACGCTGCGGCTTAAACCAATTTCTAGAGAACCCATTTCACTATAAAGTTCCACCTGTTCGGGAAACCGGATTCCAATATATTCCAGCGTTTTTTTATGAGCAACTACTAGATTTTGCGATCGTTGCCAGCCAGCCCAAAATGCCACACTGCTAAGTCCTAAAATCGATAGTACCAGCAATTCCAGAGTCAAGCGAAACTGAAGCGAAGAAGTAGAAAATCGCTTGCTCTTGAGATTGTCAATGGTTGCTCTTAATTGCCGAATACGCTTCATTGTTTAGTTAGGAGTAGCGAGGGATTAACGAAAAGTCATAAACCATATTTTTGACGAAAAGACACGTTTAGACCATAATATAAGCTAAAAAACCCGGTTGATTGGATATGAGTCCTAGGGTGCGTAGCCTGCGAAAAATCCTAACTAAAGATTGATAATCTCGCAGCGACGCACCTGACAAAAACCGGGTGCATCTGGTTTTTAAAGAGAGCGAACCATGACCGCATATAAGTTATTAACGCAGATGCACCCCAAACACCTCTGGTACTCATGCAATTTTATCTCTTAAAATTATCTGCATTTATCTGTGTTGCATCTGCCTTTCATCTGCGATCGCTCAATCGCTCAATCCCGAAATTTATCCCTTAAAAAATCTCCGCAGTACCTTTAATCTGATTAAATTCAAAGCGTCGAGCATAATCTGTTTCACCATAAAGATTAAAACTAATAGTTGGTTCATCTCCCAGCGCTTCCACATGATGAATCGCATCGGGCATCAAGCACAAAATGTCACCCGGTGCAAGCAAAATATCTCCCACTGTTTGAATTTTATCGGGAAACTTCGGAATTGGCGATCGCCTCCACAAAGTATTTTTCTCCTCTCCACCCAGTAGCGCCACCAGTCCCCAACTAGCATGATTGTGAATTGGAGAAACAGCACCCGGAGCCCAAGCCACCAACTGCACAGTCAGAGGAAAAAACGGTTCATCATAAAGAGTTTGTACCGCCCATCCCGTCTCCGAGTCAGGTTCGAGAAGAGCAATTTGCAGCCAGGAAGAACTATCTAACAACCTGCGAACCAGGGGACAAATTGCCTGGAGTCGTAAATAATCATCACTAATTTGGTCTAATACATCTTCCAAATCAGTTAAAAAGCGATAAAGTCGGTAGGGATGAGTCAAATCTTCAATTTGACTGGTATCCTCAGAAACACGGTATTGTCCATCATTAGTCACAAACAAGTTTTTTCCTGTCATCACTGCTCAACTCACTGTTAAATGACTGCACTACTAAAAAATAGTCATGGTTAATCTCCACTCTATAAGACCTTCCTGGCAACTAGATGATATTTTCCTAAATAAAAGATGAATTTTAGCTGAAGACGCGAATCAATTAATCTCAAACTTTAGACAAAAGCGCCAAAGTTGAGAAGCATCTTGAAATTATCTGCCTTAATCTGCCTTAATCTGCCTTAATCTGGGGTTGACCAATTAGCAACCACTCATGATTTTATCTAAAATCTATCCGATCTTCATCTTACGCTCATATTTCTCTAAATTAATGCTGTTAATCTCAAGTCACAGAGGCATAAGTTACTCTCGGTCTCAATTCAGATTCAGGATTGAAACTCCAAGAGTTTTCTATTCGCCTTCTTGTACATAAACCCTAGATTTTGGAGATTGAATATGCGTAAACCAGCATTATGGCTCAGCTTGTGTCTAAGTAGTTTGGTAGTTACAGTATCGCTGGTGACTGCAACGACACTCAATACCTCTGCTATAACTAATAGTGCGATCGCACAAACCAACCCCTGCGCTTCCAAAAACCCCTGCGCTTCCAAAAATCCCTGCGCTTCCAAAAACCCCTGCGCTTCCAAAAACCCCTGTGCATCAAAGCAAAAAAACGTAGGAGGCCCGCTAGCAAAAGAAGTGCAAGGAAAGCCCGTCGTAGTTGACGTTTATGCAGCCTGGTGTGCTGGCTGCAAAAACATTGCCCCTACGCTTTCCCAACTGAAACAGCAATATGTAGGAAAAGTGAATTTTGTGGTGCTAGATGTGACAGATAAATCAACCACTTCTCAAGCAGAAGCAAAAGCGAAACAGTTAGGACTCAGCCAATTTTTCGCAGCGAATAAGTCTCAAACGGGAAGTCTAACCATCATCGACCCTGCCACAGGAAATATTCTAGCACAGCATCGCAACAATCCCAACAAATCTGCCTATACAACCGTGCTCGATCAAGCGCTTGCTAAAAAATAGCTGCTTGCAGGTTATAGGTAAATCGATCGAACAGGATTTACGCATGATAAGAGTGCATAGGCGAGATCGAAAACCGGGTTTTTACGAAATTTATGCGTCTAAAACAGTCTAAAACATCAAATTAGCTAAAAAACTAGGTTTTTTTTATATGCTGTTACACAGTAATATTTGTTTTCGCCAATCTACTTACTTTTGCGTAAATCCTATTAAATATTCTAGGAGAAGCCATGACAGATATTCAAAAGTATGAACCCCAAGATAAAAGTACCAAAAATTTTAAATCTCCGAATAAATGGCTATTTTTGGGTGGATTGGCATTACTAGGGTTAGTGCTGGCACTGGCGTTCGCAGGCCCGTTTTCTCAGGCAATTGAACATCTGATTTCGGTAACTGAAAACAACTATCAGCAATGGTTCAGCCAGCAAGATACAGCTAACCCACTGGTATTGTTTCCCCTAGCCTTTATCGGTGGTTTAATCGCCAGCATTTCACCCTGTATTCTGGCAATGTTACCCGTTAACTTGAGTTATATTGGTACCCGAAATATCACTTCCAAGCGAGATGCTTTTCTTAAAGCCAGTTTGTTTGTGTTGGGAGTTGTGACAATTCTCAGCTTTTTTGGGCTGGCATCCTCATTTGCCGGGGCTGTCATGGTAGACTACCGGGGCTACATCAATATTGTTGTAGGAATTATCATTTTTATCATGGGTTTTAGCTTGCTAGGAATTGTGAAATTGCCTTTGCCGGGAATCAATATAAATGCTTCAAATTTGGGACCATATGGGGTAGGAGTGACTTTTGGTTTGGTGAGTTCTCCTTGCGCTAGTCCGGTTTTATTTGCTGTGCTGGCAGCGGGAGGGGCTACTGGTTCACAATTGCTAGGAACCTTGACCATGATCTGTTATGCTCTCGGATATACAAGCATCATCTTTCTTGCCAGTCTATTGACTGGTTTTGCCAAGCAAGCTAAGACTTTGATGCAGCATTCCGAGTCGATTCTGAGATTTGGTAGTGTCGCTCTAATTTTGACAGGTTTGTATTACATGATTGAGGGTGTTCGCTGGTTTTTTTAGCAACTTATGAGAATTTTATCTCCGATCCAGTTCTTCCTCATTTAGGACTCATTTTCTTGAGTGTTAATGTAAATAACCTCAAGTCTTGAAGATAACTAACTGTCAGCAGAGTTGCCAGAGAGTAAAAAAATCAAGCAAATATCAGGTCTGAAATTACTAACAATTCATCTGGAGATTAAACACATGAAAGTAAAATACATTACCACGATCGCCATTGCCACCATTTTAGGCTTGGCAACAGCTAATGTTAGCTACGCCAACTTCAAGGCTTCCACCAACTTAAACTCTACAACCGTTTCATCCAAGATTGCAGAAGCCAATCCTTGCGCTGGAAAAGCCAACCCTTGCGCTGGTAAAAATCCTTGTGCTGGTAAAGCCAATCCTTGTGCTGGTAAAGCCAATCCTTGTGCTGGTAAAAATCCTTGTGCTGGAAAAGCCAATCCTTGTGCTGGAAAAGCCAATCCTTGCGCTGGTAAAGCCAATCCTTGCGCTGGTAAAGCCAATCCTTGTGCTGGAAAAAGCAGCACAACAACTGTTCATCCTAAGTATTACACCGAGAAAGGTGTGGCTCTTGATGGTCAGGATGTTGTAGCCTATTTCACCCAAGGCAAATTAGTGATGGGAGTTAGCCAATTTAAACAGAATTGGGGCGGAACAACTTGGATATTTGCTAGTGCAGCCAACCGCGATATGTTTGCCAAAAATCCTGAAAAGTATGCTCCTCAATACGGTGGATATTGCGCTCAGGCTGCCAGTGAAGGCAATCTTGTTGCAACCCAGCCTGATGCCTGGAAAATTGTTAATGGGAAGCTTTATCTCAACTACGACAAGAAAGTACAGGCACAGTGGATGGGTGATATTCCCGGTCACATTGCTTTAGCAAACAAGAATTGGCCGACTATTCTGAATAACAAAGAACTGTTTCGTTAACTTCAAATAGGACTTAGGGCGGGCGGGACGCCCATCCCACAAGAAAATGTCTGGTGGCACAGGCATCTTGCCTGTGGCCCCTTCGGGCAAGGGCGGGCGGGACACCCCACAACAAATTTGACCTCTGGTGGCACAGGCATCTTGCCTGTTCCTAAGAGGGCGGGCGGGACGCGCACCCCACACCCGTTCATACATTTTCCTCAAAAAAAATATGACTTCATGGCTGAATTCTTTGGGCTGGCATCGTCGAGACAGTGCCCGCAGCAACCGGATACCGATCGCCACCCTCGTCATGTTAGGTTCAGTTATCCTAACCGGTGGAGTGGTTGCAGCTTGGTTTTCGGGTAACGGCACTCTCTATCATCTATTTGCCAAACTCCAATCGATGCAGAATCATCCTCCAATGTGGCTGGAAGTGCCAATGGTAATGGGGGAGTCTTTACTAACACCTACGATCGCTCTGCTGGCTATTGCTTGGCTGATTATGCGTGTTTCGCCCGTACCCCGAACCTGGTCGCGGGTTGCAGTCATCGGCATTTTGTTGGTGTTGGTGACTCGCTATCTGCTGTGGCGATCGCTCACAACTTTAAATGTATCCAATCCCTTAGATGGAGTGTTTAGCATTGGGTTGTTTCTCCTAGAACTTTTCCTCTTGCTGACCAATATCCTTCAGTTATTTTTGATGTTGCGCGTCAAGGATCGGCATTCAGAAGCGAATCGGTTGGCGATCGATATAGTTGAGGGTAGATTCACACCAGCAGTTGATGTTTTGATTCCCACTTACAACGAGCCTGCCTATATTCTCAAACGCACTGTTATTGGTTGTCAAGCCATCGACTATGCCAATAAAAAAATCTATCTCCTCGATGATACGCGCCGTGAAGAAATTCGGCAAATTGCAGAGGAATTAGGGTGTGAATACCGCACTAGAGCTAATAATCACCATGCAAAAGCCGGGAATTTGAATCATGCTTTGACTCATACTCAAGGAGATTTCATCGTTGTTTTTGATGCCGACTTTATCCCTACCAAAAACTTTCTGATTCGCACCGTTGGTTTCTTCCAAGATCCGAAAGTTGCCCTGGTTCAAACGCCTCAAAGTTATTACAATGCTGACCCGATCGCCCGTAACTTAGGTTTGGATAATGTTATTGCGCCGGAAGAAGAGGTTTTCTACCGCCAAATTGAACCGCTCAAAGATGGCGCCGGCAGTGTAGTTTGTTCTGGAACCTCCTTTGTTGTCAGGCGCAGCGCCTTAGAAGATGCCGGAGGATTTGTTACCGAATCCCTCAGTGAAGACTATTTCACAGGGATTAAACTTTCTGCTAAAGGCTATCGCTTAGTGTATCTCAACGAAAAACTCAGCGCTGGTTTAGCAGCAGAAAATATTTCTGCTTACGCCACTCAACGGCTGCGCTGGGCGCGCGGAACTTTACAAGCTTTTTTTATTGATTCCAATCCGCTGACTATCCCCGGATTAAACCTGATTCAGCGACTCGCGCATTTAGAAGGACTCCTGAATTGGTTTGGTAGCATTCCGCGTATCGGCTTTCTGTTGATGCCCTTAGCTTATTCCTTTTTGGGTGTGATTCCCATCCGAGCTACTGTTCAAGAAATGCTGTACTTTTTTCTGCCCTATTATTTGGTGCAGTTGACGGTTTTCTCCTGGTTGAATCATCGAGCGCGATCGGCATTACTCTCTGATATTTATTCACTGGTACTGGCATTCCCGCTGGTTTTGACCGTCTTTGGGGTGATGCTGTCTCCCTTCTCCAAAGGATTTAACGTCACAGCCAAAGGCACTGTGAGCGATCGCTTTTCGTTCAACTGGAAATTAGCGCTACCGTTGCTGCTATTATTTATTCCCAATGCCATCAGCCTGTGGCACGTTCTGGGAACCTGTTTGATTCAATTTCAGATGCACGCCTCAGAGCCGGAAATCATCCAGCAGCTCAAAGGGTTGGGGATTGGTTGGATTTGGAGCACCTACAACCTTTTAATTATCAGCATTACGCTGTTAATATTGTTAGATGCTCCTAAGTCCGATCGATACGAATGGTTTGATTTGCGTCGATTGGTACGGCTGGCGATCGACGGACAAATCTTTTGGGGCGTGACTACTTTTATTTCTGAAGTGGGAGTTCATCTAGAGATTACTCAAGCCGGATTCCCTGCGCTGATTCCAGGAGAAATGCTTTCAGTCAAGCTCAAAATTATGGAAGAAAATTTGAGGCTGCAAGGAGAGATAACTCGGGTAGATTTTAGCAATGAATTTCCCTCGGTACAGATTCGGTTTGATGAATTGGCTTTGCCGCAACATCGATGTCTGGTTGAGATGTTGTTTTGTCGTCCGAATCAATGGAAACGCTCTTGCGCTCCTGGCGAGTTAAAGTCTCTATTCCTGTTATTTGGGATTTTATTGAAGCCTCGGGTTTTGTTCGATCGCACTCGGGCGATCGATTTCGTCAAAATCTCAAAAATTTAGTTTGATCCAGTTTAAAAACAAAAAGGTGCTTTATGGAAATTAAAGATTTTCTGGCTTTGCTGCATCCTGTTTTAGCTGTGGCGATCGTTTTTCCAATGCTGGGCATTGTGCTGAATATGGCTTGGCAAACTAGGCAGCGCCGCCAGCAAGTTGCATCTGGAGATAAGAGCAAAATTCCCCCTGTAGTCGGCGGCGAACACGTCAAAGCAGGTAAAATTCTGTCGGGATCTGTGGTAGGAGTAACTCTGTTGGGTCTGGGCTACCCAATTTTCGATCATATTTTGAGCAAGGATGTTTGGAGCAAAAACTCGTTTCAGGTAATTTTCATTATTCTGATGTTTGTTGCTACGATCGCCTCTTTGGTCATGTTATATCGATCGACACCTGCTATGTGGCGGGGCGTATTTGCGACTCTGACGGGTGCTGGCTTGGTGATTCTTGGCGCTCAAGATGGCGTTTTTCGGCGCACCGATGAATGGTATTGGTCTCACTACTACATTGGCATCACCGCTGCGTTGCTGATGGTTTTCTCCCTGGCCATCGTTCCAGACATTTATAAAGATCGATCCATCTTGAACTCGATCGCTGTATTGCTCTTTTTGGGACAAGGAATGACCGGAACCAGGGATTTGTTGGAAATTCCCCTGAGTTGGCAGAAACCCTATATCTATAGCTGTGACTTCCCCAATAAGACTTGCCCAAAGCCTTGAGCGATCGCATTACTTGGACAGTCCTGGACACAACTGGCACTCTGATAGTGGTTGATTTTAGGTACGTAGTTGCGCTTCAGCGCTCTTTCATGTTGTGGAAAAGAGCGCTGAAGCGCAACAACGTACCTTTTCATGTAAAAAAAATTAATCTGAAAAAACTCTTGACATTTGCCGCAGCTTATGGGTAGATTTTTCCTCCCGGTATTCGTAGAAAAAAATATTTGCAAATCTTAAGTTTTTATTAAAATTAAGTATTACAATAGTCGTAACTTTCAACTAAGTATTTATTCTCAATATCATGATAGCGGATCAATTTCCTTGGCTGACCGCAATTGTCATGCTACCCCTCGTAGCTGCCCTCGCCATCCCTTTTCTGCCCGATACAGACGGCAAAACTGTGCGTTGGTATGCCCTGGGCGTAGGCATTGCAGATTTTGTATTAATGTGCTGGGTGTTTTGGACGCACTACGATCCGAGCATCTCCACTTTCCAAATCGTCGAGAAATATTCCTGGATACCCTCTTTAGGCCTCAACTGGTCTGTTTCGGTTGACGGATTGTCGGTTCCGCTGGTGTTATTGGCGGGATTGGTGACGACACTATCTATTTTTGCTGCATGGGAAGTCGATCGCAAGCCGCGACTTTTCTACTTCCTAATGCTGGTGATGTACTCGGCACAAATCGGAGTATTTGTCGCCCAAGACATCATGCTGCTGTTCATTGTCTGGGAATTAGAACTAATTCCGGTGTACTTGCTAATCTCGATTTGGGGCGGACAAAACCGTCGCTACGCAGCCACCAAATTCTTGATTTACACCGCCGGCGCTTCTATCTTTATTCTCGTCGCTGCCTTAGCAATGGGATTCTACGGCGGAGGAAACGTTACCTTCGACATGGTAGAACTGGGCTTGAAGGACTATCCGCTAGGTTTAGAAATCCTACTTTATGCGGGATTGTTTATTGCCTTCGGCGTGAAACTCGCGATTTTCCCCTTTCACACATGGCTGCCTGATGCCCACGGTGAAGCATCTTCTCCTGTGTCGATGATTCTGGCCGGCGTGCTGCTGAAAATGGGCGGCTACGGACTGATTCGCTTGAATTTGGAACTTCTTCCGAAAGCACACGTTTACTTTGCACCGATTATGGCGGTGCTCGGCGTAGTTAACATTATCTACGGCGCGCTGAATTCCTTCGGCCAAACCAACATGAAGCGCCGACTTGCGAATTCGTCGATTTCTCACATGGGATTCGTGTTGTTGGGTATTGCTTCCTTCACGGATTTGGGAATCAACGGGGCGCTGCTGCAAATGATTTCCCACGGTTTGATCGCCTCAGTATTGTTTTTCCTGGCTGGCGTGACTTACGATCGCACCCATACCATGATCATGGACGAGATGGGCGAGATTGGAAAAGTGATGCCAAAAGTGTTTGCTTTGTTTACAGCAGGCGCGATGGCTTCTTTAGCACTCCCCGGGATGAGCGGTTTTGCTAGCGAATTATCAGTTTTTGTGGGCGTCGCAACTAGCGATATGTACGGTACTTCTTTCCGCGCAGTAATAGTGTTCCTGGCGGCAGTGGGACTGATTTTGACACCGATTTATTTGCTCTCGATGCTGCGACAGTTATTTTACAACTGTGGAACATTGGCAGCTTGCGATCTAGAAGATCTAGATTTGCGGAATCAGCGAAACAATCTGGATGAAGCGGTTTGTTTCGGTAATAGTTGCGTTTTGCCTGGTGATGCAAAGTTTATCGATGCTCAACCTCGCGAAGTGGCGATCGCATTTTGCTTCTTGATCCCGATTGTCGGCATTGGTTTTTATCCGAACATGGCGATGCAGGTTTACGACGCGAAGACTGTGGCTGTTAACGCCGAAGTCCGCCAATCTTACACCCTCATCGTTCAACAAAATCCTCAGATTTATGCGAAGGGATTTTTGGCACCCAAAATTGCACAGGCTCCAACAGTACCTGCTTTGGGCAAAATTACCGGATCTGAATCTGCATCGGTTTTGGGTATTGTCAAATAATTTTATCCAATTCTGTTGTTGCTGAAAATAGAGCGATCGCTTTTGTTAAAGGGCGATCGTTTTTTTGTTGCATAAGGCAGTTGACAGTTGACAGTTGACAGTTGACAGAATCGTAGGGTGCGTCGCCATCGAAAATTTATCGGGAAAAATCGACAATCTCATAGATCCGCACCACGCACCGGGAGCATCAAGCGCGATCGCACTATCATAAAAAATGCTTTTTTCAAAAATGAGATGCTCCCGACGCACCTGAGACTTCTTGCGCTCATTCACAAACTATTTTGATTTGAAATGAATCTGCGTCGATCTGTATTTATTTGATTGACATTTGCGGTTGACCTATCATATCATTTCATTTCAGGTCGATCGCCATAACAAAAACGGTTCGTAGTGCGGACTTAAGTCCGCAGCCGGAGAGCGGACTTAAGTCCGCACTACGAACCGATGAAGTTTATTATACGATTGACAAAAACTATGGCGGCAAAACAATTTTTTCCCTTGTTTTCTCAAATATCGTTTAAGGTGCATTGCCGTCAGATTGTCGATTGAATTTACCAGAAATAATTGGTTGAAAGCCGGAACACGAGTGAGGGAGAAATTTAAATCAGACTATTCATTACTCCAATCCTCTTCCTTCTAGGTAGATGTCGCTCTCAAACTGTCAACTGTCAACTGTCAACTGTCAACTGTTGAAGGATTTTTTAGGGCGACACACCTACAAATACTATTGCAGTATTTTGCATAATTGGTGTAATTTGCCGGATCTGATACTAGCGCCGAATTCCTAAAATAATCTGAGCTAAATTTTCCCTAGCATATCCCACCTCAAGCATCGATTTATCTTCCAGCCCCGAGGCAACTTTCGTCAGGATATTTAGCGGTTCTTCCGAACCTACAGTTTTCAGAAACAACACTTGCAGCCGATTTTTAACTAATTCTACAATTGAGCGACTGCGAGCCTCTTTACTTTCTTTTTGTTGAGCAACACTCCTACTAAGATTGTGAGTTTTTAACAGCCACATTCTTTCTATTCCTTGCATTTTGACGGTCTCCAAAACCTCCGCTTGAATCTGCTCGACTAATCTTTCACTTACATATTGCACGATTAAAGGCTTCAGCCTAAAAACAGTTTGCCCGCTCTCACTTATTTTTTCGATTAGAAAGCGACGGCCGAGAGAATCGAGATTTTTTACCAAATCAGAAAGAGACGAATTGACTAACATCTGCTCTCGCAAACTCGCTAGGGAAATCGGACTTTGAGCAATAGCCAGCCAGTAGGAAATCTCTTGTTCTGAATTTGACATTCGATCGAACTGCTGCGCGAGTAAATTGCTGATGTGTTCTTCAATAAATAACGCCGTCGCTTCCAAAAACTTGACAACATTTCCTTCAAAAAACTCGTTAATCGTTGTTGCCACAATCTTGATTGCTAACAGATTGCCTCCGTACCGGGCTAACAAGATTTCCCATTCTCTATCTTGGGCGGACAAACCTTTTTCTTTGAAAATATCTCGGGCTATTTCCTCGGAAATAGCAGGCTTTAAAAACCGCACTTTTTCTCCAGCTAGCAAAGCCATTTCCGTAGGTTCTTCGGCACTAACTAGGACAAAACAGCTCTGGTGATTGACTTCACACAGCCGCACAATTAAATCTCGATATCCTTCACAGCCTTCGCGGTAATGTCCCGCTAGTTCTTCTGGTTTGAGCACTGCTTCAAAATCGTCTAAAATTATCAGACAGCGCTGCTGGCGCAGATACTCGACTAGGCGCGAAATTTTGCCGTTAAAGTCGATCGCCTGCGAGGGCTCCGCTAACGGCAGAGCGGACTTTTGTTGGTTAGCAAAAAGTTGAATTAAGCTAGTGAGGAAGTCGGATGCTGTTGGTGCCGATCGCAGCGATCGCCAAATCACAAAATCAAACTCATGCTGTACCTGTTTTGCCAACTGCACCGACAGAGTTGTTTTCCCACTACCAGCCAAACCCAGCAGCGCTACTACGCGACAATTATCGGATACAATCCACTGCTTTAAAGTAGTTAATTCTTCAGTCCGCCCGTAAAAAACTGCCACATCCGGTGCTTGGTCCCAATCTTCTTGTCGCCGTCCTATCGGCGTTTTGAATAGAGATCCTTTACCTTGACTAAAATCAATCGAGCCCTGCTCCGTGTGGTAAGAAAATAGCAACTGATGCCTCAATTCCGAGAGCTTTCCAGGGCCATTCCCCGCGATCTGAAACTTTTTGTAAACTTCGCCTAGTCTTTTGCGAACGGCGATATCGCTGATGCCAAGCTTGGTTGCGATGGTAGCCGTAGATTGACCGTCGAGAGCCATAAACACAGTCTCTAACTCGGCATCTGTGACACCGCGCTCTTTCGCGATCGTTTGCACAAAGTTTTGAGGAATCGGAGTAGTCAAGGTAGGAATCTCGCCTCTACTAAAAATCTATCTTCTATTATATTCTCTGAGTTCTCGCGGGCAAACAATTGAATGCGTCAATTTTCAGCTTGCTTGTCGGTCTTGGAGGGCCGTTTGAGATATTTATAGCTGGTAAAAGTATAGTCATCTATTACATGACATGGGAGGCTTCCAGTCCCTCCCCTTTCGCTTTCACTTCGAGCGGATTGACCCGCCTTGGCTGA